>NZ_DKSP01000041.1:0-394 GCF_002472745.1 Sphingobacterium sp. UBA7253
TTATTGATGGAAGACATGCGGAGCCAGAGTTTAAAAGACAAACAACAGCTTCAACGTTTTCAATATGAAATGCATTTGGCCCTGGAGACAGAAAGTAACCATTTACACCAGTTGCTATCGACGATTACTGCGCTAAAAGAGGAACGTAAAATGCGCTCAGGAAATCTTCAAAAACAGCTTTTCGAACAATATAATTTTCGCAATGCAAAAGGGCAACACAAAAATGTAGTCGGCATATTCGATGAATTTGACCGCACAACACCGCCTGCCGGATCGGGGGAATGCGCAGCGCCAAAATTGCTGCAATATGCTTATGAAAACCAGTTAACACCCCTTGCTCTGGCCGAATTCTGGTGGGGCTGCTCACCTGCATCTGAAATACGCAGGCACAAAA
>NZ_DKSP01000041.1:566-1410 GCF_002472745.1 Sphingobacterium sp. UBA7253
CTACTACCCTGCCTGCCGCAAAAAATGTGAACCGATTTTAGGGTATATGCTCGAAGGCTTGGTCGTAGATCCCAATCCCATGCAACAGGAAACGACTTTGGATATAGCACTTCCTCAAATTTACGAAGATGAGGATATCATCATTATCAACAAACCGGCCGAATTTCTGTCTGTCCCCGGAATATATGTAAAGGATTCGGTCTACAACCGTATTCTTCAACGCTACCCAAATGCGGGACCGATTATTATCCACCGCCTCGACATGTCTACATCCGGCTTGTTGGTTGTTGCCAAAAACAAAGAGGCGCATAAATTTATTCAGGATCAATTTATACAACATACCATCAAAAAAACATACATTGCCTTACTGGATGGTATTATCGAAGCCGCATCAGGTTTGATCGATCTCCCACTTCGCGTAGATCTGGATGATAGACCCCGGCAAATGGTCTGCTACACTTATGGCAAGCCAGCGCAGACAAAATGGGAAAAAATTGCGATAGCAAATAATCAAACGAGGGTCAGGTTTTACCCCTTGACTGGCCGCACCCATCAGCTTCGCATGCATGCCGTCCATCCAAATGGCCTAAATACACCTATTGTTGGTGACGATCTCTATGGCAGAAAAGCCAATAGATTACACCTCCACGCAGCTTCAATTACCTTTATTCATCCTCGTTCCAAGCAAGAAATAACCTTCGAAATCGAGCCAGATTTTTGATAGCGCTGACTATATCGTTACAAAAGTCAGTAAATAAAGCAGCGGAAAATCATCGCCAAGTCAAAATGTAATGCAAAATTTATTGACCCAAATCAATAATTTAACATAAATAATTAAAAAACA
>NZ_DKSP01000041.1:1434-2610 GCF_002472745.1 Sphingobacterium sp. UBA7253
CTGTTTACACGGGAATGTAATTCAATTACTTTCCTTTATTACATTACAATAAAATTTTAATTATTCTTAATTTTTTGTTTCCTTTGTTCACTGATTTTTTGATTTTAATACCTATAAAGTCAAAAATAAAGTAGAAACAGGAAAACAATTTTGAATTTTCAAGATTATAGCAATATAATGAGAGCTAAAATAAACGCAACAACCTTCATAACTAAACTCTTTTTTTCGATAACGCTCGTGCTAACGGTGTCTATGGCTTTTGCCCAAAACAAAACCGTAACCGGCACCGTTAGAGATGCAAAGACCAAGAATCCTATACCCTATGCTACCGTAGCCGTTGTTGGCGCACCGGCTTCTGCTGGAACCACAACATCGACCAATGCAAATGGTGAATACAAACTTGTCTTTCCAACATCTTATGTAAAAATCAGAGCAAGTTACATTGGTTATGACAGCAAAGACGCTTTTGTTACGAATGATGCCACGCAAACAAAAGAAATTCTGATGGATCAACAGGACAACATGCTGGAAGAAGTTGTCGTCAAGGCCAAAAAGAAAAAATACAGCAACAAAGATAATCCTGCTGTCGCATTGATCCGAAAAGTCATCGAGAATAAGGAAAAAAACAGACTTTCAGGGCAACAATATGCTGAATTTGACCAATACGAGAAGATGTCTTTAGGATTAAGCAATCTATCGGAGAAATTTGTCAATAAAAAAATATTCAAAAACTATCAATTTCTTTTTGAAACGGACGACTCGGCTAAAACTGCCAACAAATATGTTTTGCCTGCTTTCATTGAAGAAAAAATGTCCAAGGTATATTACCGTAAAGATCCAAGCAAAACCAAACAGTATATCCTTGGTGACCAACGTGCACAATTTGATCCAAGATTTATTGACAACGATGGTCTGACAGCCTATTTCAATAAATTGTACGAACAAGTTGATATTTATGACAACAACATTTCATTGGTTACCAATCAGTTCTTAAGTCCGATTGCAAACTCCGCACCTACTTTTTATAAGTTTTTTATTACGGATACGATTAAGACTGTACAACCTTGGTTGGTCGAATTAAGCTTCTTTCCACGCAACAAGGCGGACATGTTATTCAAAGGTCAACTGTACGTTACCTTGGACGGCAATTATGCCGTGCAGGGCGCCAATATGACT
>NZ_DKSP01000041.1:2761-3150 GCF_002472745.1 Sphingobacterium sp. UBA7253
GTGCAGGGCGCCAATATGACTGTTGCTGATGACATTAATCTAAACTTTGTCCGTGACCTTCAGATACAGCTTAAATTTGAGAAAGACAGCAAAAGTCGCTTCTACCTAAAAACAAGCACCCTGGGTATTGATTTTTCTTTAACGGAAAAAGGCATGGGGATACGTGGAAGCCGAACAGTGGATTACAACAATTACAAAGTCGGCATTCAGCAACCTGATAGTACCTATGATGGTCCGTCTACGGTTATTGCCTATAACGTCGAAAATAAGAAAGCGACAAAATCCTTATTTGAAACACAACGACCGCTTGCCCTTGCGCAAAACGAACTGAACATCTATCATAATATTGATACATTACAAAAGATCCCTTCATTCCGTTCGTTCATGGA
>NZ_DKSP01000041.1:3257-7898 GCF_002472745.1 Sphingobacterium sp. UBA7253
ATCGCCGCGTTATTGCTGTCAGGATACAAACAGGCTGGCCCAGTTGAAATCGGCCCAGTCAATACATTCTATAGCTTTAACCCCGTAGAAGGTTTCCGTTTACGTGTCGGCGGACGTACGACAGAATCGTTAAGCAAGCGTTTCTATGCTGAAACTTATGCGGCCTATGGTTTTAAAGATCAGAAATGGAAATACTTTTTCAGTGGAACTTATGCGTTCAACAATAAATCAGTATACTCCTTCCCGATGCACTACATCAGGGCCTCTTATAAAAAGGATACGAAGATTCCTGGACAAAAACTGGAATTTATTCAAGAAGACAACTTCTTGCTATCTTTCAAACGCGGAGATAACGACCGTTACATCTATGAGACAAATTATGGCTTAGAGTATAAAAAAGAATTTTTAAATCACCTGGCTATTGGCGCTGCTTTCAATATCAACAGACAAACACCTGCTGGAAGTCTGACTTACCAAATGGTTGATGCCAACAATGAAAGTAGACTGTTCAATGAACTGAACTCGACCGAAGTGTCTGTAAATTTCAGATACGCTCCTCATGAAGAGTTTTATCAAGGAAAGATTTACCGGACACCTATATTCAATCAATATCCGATCTTCACGTTCAATTATACCGCTGGTATCAAAGGATTAGCGAAGGGTGAGTACAATTACCACAACTTTAATCTTGGTGCATTCAAACGCTTTTATTTGAGTCAATTTGGCTATGCCGACGTGACCGCAGAAGGAAATTATATTGCCGGTAAAGAGATCCCTTTCCCTTTCTTGACGATCCATCGTGCCAATCAGACCTATGCTTATCAATTAAATTCATACAACTTAATGAACTTCCTTGAGTTTGTCAGTGATCATAATGCCTCATTGAACGTGCAGTATTATATGAACGGTTTCCTTTTGAACAAGATTCCGTTGATCAAAAAACTTAAATTACGTGAGGTATTTAGCTTCAAAGGAGTATACGGTGGACTGCGTAAAGAAAACAATCCCGACGACCCTAACTATGGTTCAAAGGTATTCACTTGGCAGCACAATGCGGATGGCACACAAAGCTCCTATACGTTCGGTTCAGAACCTTATATGGAAGCTAGTATCGGTCTATCCAACATCTTTAAAATATTACGTGTAGACTACGTAAAACGTCTAAATTACCTTGATCACGTCGATGCACCAGCCTGGGGTATTCGTGCTCGGGTCAAATTTGACTTCTAATAGTTTCCATAAATTTATAGTATAATTTGAAGCTCTGTTCATACAAATGACAGGGCTTCTTTTTTTGCCTTATGCTTCCGCAACATCAGCTCCATCACCACCATCGCCACCTGGAGGATAAGTTGGAAAATAAAATGGTAGTGACGGATATGAAGGCTGCGACGGCGAAAAGCCTGGATTATTTGGTGGGGGCGGCACATTCACCTCAGGTAGGGTTCGGGGAAAGATTCGTACCTGCTTCGTACCTGCTTCGGACAAGCAACAGATATTGAACAGGTGCTGTACAGTTGTTGAACAGACCCCGAACAGGAAATATCTGGTCAGGGTTTGGTCAATATATGTTGCAAGATTGTCCCCGTCCGAAGCTGGTACGAACACAATACGAAGACAATACGAAGACAGCCCCACTGCATAAGCCCTGGAGACACAAAAAGCGATATTTTATCAAAAAAAATCCCCCTTGCACATAACAAGGAGGATAAAATTAGAATATGACGATGGTTAGTTTTTATGTTTAAATGCATCCACACCACTTTGCAGGAATGCCTTGTACTCTTCTACATTGTAGTTGGCACCGCTCTGAGGCACCAGTTTTTTGCCCGTCGGATCGACAATTACATACAGTGGCTGTGAATTGCTATCGAATGTGGCAGCTTGAAAATCGCTATTTTTCTTACCGATTGTATTGATCTTTTTGCCGCTATATTTGGAAACAAATTGTTCATTGGCAGCCAGCTCGGTCTTATCATCCACAAAAAGCTCGGCCATAACAAACTCTTCTTTTAATAATTTGGCCACCGCTTGGTCTGTCCAAACATTCGCTTCCATTTTACGACAATTGACACAATTCCAACCCGTAAAATCGATTAAAACGGGCTTGTTTAATTCTTTAGCCGTAGCTAATGCCTGGTCGTAATCATAATAAGGATCAAATCCTTTTGGCGTGCCTCTTTCATGAAAAATTTCAGCATATTTTTTCACCTTCCCGTCTGAATGTGCAGCAGCACCAGAGCTTACACCCGAAGAAAGATCAAAGTCTTGTGTTGCCGATGGTGGTAAAAAAGCAGAAATCGATTTTAAAGGTGCTCCCCATAAACCGGGCACCATATAGACCACAAAAGAAAAAACAACAATTGCCAAGATCGTTCTGGGAACAGATAGGAATTTCAGCTCACTGTCATGGGAGAACTTTATCTTGCCAATCAAGTATAGACCCATCAAAGCAAAAATAGCAATCCATAGCGACAGGAACACCTCTCTATCCAACCAATTCCAGTGGTAAGCTAAGTCGACATTGGATAAAAATTTCAATGCTAAAGCGAGTTCCAAAAATCCCAATACTACTTTTACACTATTCAGCCAACCACCGGATTTCGGCAAGGATTTAAGCATGGAAGGAAACATGGCGAACAAACCAAAAGGAATGGCTAGAGCAATGGAGAATCCCAACATCCCAATTGCTGGACCTAATCTTTCCCCTTTCGAAGCTGCCTCAACCAACAACGTCCCAATAATCGGTCCTGTACAAGAAAATGAAACCAATGACAAGCTGAAGGCCATAAAGAACAAGCCGACCAAACCACCTTTATCTGATTTGGCATCCATTTTATTGACAAAGGAGCTTGGTAAAGTAATTTCAAATGCACCAAAAAAAGATGCCGCAAATCCAACCAACAACAAAAAGAAAATGAAGTTGAATATGCCGTTAGTCGAAAGCGCATTGAGTGCATCAGATCCGAATGCGATCGTGATAATCATCCCCAAAGCAACATAAATCACAATAATAAATAATCCATACAACAGGGCTTTACTGATACCACTGGCACGACTTCCCGACTGTTTCGTAAAATAACTCACCGTCAGGGGTAGCATCGGAAAAATACAAGGCATCAATAATGCTGCAAAACCGCCTATAAGGCCTGCAATAAAGATACTCCACAATGATTTCTTTTCTGCCCCAGCAGCTTTTTCACCTGTTGCTACTGCCGCTACTGTGGTCTTGTTCGAGTCGGCCTTTACGGTAACGGTATCCGGAGATTCCTCAAAAGATAGTGAATCGGGACTGATCGTACCATCCGTAAACTCAAGCCCCTCCAACTTGTTTGTTGTTGTATCCGCTTGAGCAAACATGGCCACAGGCGCTATCAGCAACATGAGAAGGATAAATAATTTGAAATTGACTTTCATTTTGTGTTATTCTTAGGTATATATTGGTTTTTGAATAAATGAAACCCGAGGAGCTAGAGACTCCCCGAGTTAACTATAAACATATGAAACTAAATCTTTTTAAGCGCCAAATACCGGATTTGGCAGTCTACAGATCGGTTGAAAACCCGAAAAATCAACGTCTGTAGAAAGATATCCTTCTTTTACCGGCTCGTCTTTCACCAAATCAGTACTTAGGTATTTTTTGTTATCATCACAAAGTAGCGTCACCACGACAGCCTCATCACCCAGCTCCTGTTGTAATTTAATCGCTCCGATTACATTTGCTCCCGAAGAGATACCAACAGCCAATCCCAACTGGCGCGATAGTTTCTGCGCCATGATAATGGAATCACCATCATTCGCACAAACGACAGTATCGAGTTCATCTAAATCCACAATAGCAGGAATAAACTCATCCGATATTCCCTGAATACGGTGTGAACCTACTTTATGTCCTGTAGTCAAAGTTGGACTTTCTGCCGGTTCCAGCGGATGTACACGAACATTTGGGTTTACTTTTCTTAAGCTTCTACCCACACCCATTACCGTACCACCAGTTCCCACACCAGCAACAAAAGCATCAGCAACTAAGCCCTGTTCTTCCAGTTGCTTTACAATCTCGTAACCTGTAGTTTTCTCATGCGCTTCGGCATTATATTGATTCTCAAATTGCCGTGGAAGAAAAACACCGCCCTTTGCAGCAAGCTCTTCACTTAAACGAATACTTCCTAAAAAACCACCTTCCTCCTTGCTTATCAACTGAATATCCGCCCCCATACTTCGAATAATATCGGTACGCTCCTTACTCAGCCAGTTAGGCATAATAATCTTTACTTGATGACCAAGCGCTTTGCCGATTGCTGAAAAAGCAATCCCTGTATTTCCACTCGTGGCTTCAATAACAACATCAGTCGGGCGAATCTGACAATTCATATACGCTTTGTATAGAATATAAAGAGCCATCCTATCCTTAATGCTACCGGTCAGATTGTAGTTCTCACATTTCACGAAAATTCGCCCCGGTTTACCTTTGTAAGTATACTGTAGTTCCAACATCGGTGTATTTCCAACTAATCGCCACAGATGTTTGAATCTCTTGTCCAATGCAGGTGACAGACACGCACTTAATAATTCTTGTTCAGCCATTTCTTATAAATGATTATTCTGTTGCAAAATTGACCATTCACAAGATAATATTCAATA
>NZ_DKSP01000039.1:0-5300 GCF_002472745.1 Sphingobacterium sp. UBA7253
TTTCTGAATTTCCTGATTTCGGTCTGCTATCAGTATATTTTTTTCTTCTAGCATTGCAGAGCGTTGCTCCAGTTCTTTATTGGCTTGCAGCAGTTCTTCCTGTTGTACGCGTAGTTCTTCTTCGGACGTCTGGAGTTTTTGGGTATGGATTTCAAGATTTGCATTGAGATTTTCCAGCTCGGCATGCTGTGCCTGAAGTTCCTCTGTCTGCGATTGCGTTTCTTCAAGCAGCTGCTGTACTTTCAGCCGCGCCTGAGCTGCAACAATCGCTGCACCAATATGACGGCCCGCTTCTCTATAAAAGGGCATCTGGGGTTCCTCGAATTTCCTGAAAGAACCAAGTTCAATAACACCAATGCAGGTGTGACCATCAAAAATTGGAAGTAATAAGATCGAATGCAGGGGTAAATATCCTGCAGTAAAACTGACCACATTTTTCGAAGGATATGGATTTTCTATGATCCGTACTTTGCCGTCCACAAACGCCTGACCGACAGCGCCTTCTCTGGGTGCGATAAATTGCCGCATCGAATCTTCATGGCCGTAGGCTCCTATCAGTGCTAGCTGCGTATGCTCAAGGATATAAAGGGAGCCGTTGGCACATTCCCCATAAGTGACTAAGATTTGCAATGCATCGGAAACTAGATCTTCTTTCACTTTGTTGCCGACTAAAACTTCGTTTAGCAAGGCGAGCCCGGTCTGGCGCCATTCATTGTCGCTAAGTTCATCGAAAGATTGTTTTAACGAATCTGCCATATTGTTTAGTGAACCGGCTAAACTTCCTAGTTCATCATGCTCCTGGTCATTGATTTTAACCGAATAGTTTCCGGCAGCAATCTGTCCCGCAATACGTTGTGTTGCGACGAGTCTTTGGGTGATCTCCCTATCTTTTTTCTTAAGGTCTTGTTCGAGCTGTACCCGTTTCGCCAGGTCCCTTCTAAGCCTTATATAAGAAAATATGGTAATGAACAGCGAAAAAATCGCAGCGATGATCACAAAAAGTGAAGTCAATGTTGATGCCGTATTGAGCCTTCCGGACCTACTGTCGAGCAATTTCTCTTCATTGTCCACAAGTCTTGCGAGAAGCGCACGGCATCTGTCCATATATTTCTTGCCCTCCTCCATGTCCTCTAAGGTCACCGTACCCCGGGCCTTTTTTATGTTAACCAGTCCGGCCAGTTTATTCAATCGGGACTCGACCAGCTGGCCGATGCTATCTATTATTTTTTGCTGCGGGAGATTGTCCGATACCAGGTCACGGGCGGTGGCAATTGACTGAGGGAGGGAGCGGGAACTGCTATAATAGGGTTCCAGAAAATGTTCTCTTCCGGTGAGCAAAAACCCCCGCTGTCCAGTCTCGGCATTTTGCAGGTCGATCAAAATTCTGTTCGAGCGTGCAATAACACGTCTACTGTGATCAACCATTTGACTATTATGGATCTGATTACGGATACTTAGATATGATGCTGTCGAACTGGTCAATAACAGGGCCAGTGAAAATCCAAAGCCGATCTGCAGATCTCTTAAAAAACGTTTTGGCATTGCCTGGTTCAATTTAAAGGTAAAGAAAAATAAAAAGTAGTTCCTCCTGTGGGGGCACTGCGTACACCGATAGTTCCATTGTGCTGCTTAATTATTTCAGCGCAGATATAAAGACCAATCCCCAGACCCTGAAAGTTTACGGACGATTCTTCCACACGGTAAAACTTATCAAACACGTGTTTTTGCCTGTTTTCCGGGATACCTATACCGCAATCGGTGACAAATACACTAACTGAGTCAGATTCATATTGTATGTCTATTGTTATACAGGGCCTATTGACTGAATATTTTATCGCATTACTGAGAAAATTGATCAAGACTTGCTCTATACGCCTCTTATCACCTTTTATCATGTGGTTGATAAGATTGGGATCGTAATGAAAATAAAAATCAACATCGGCATTCATCTGTCTCATTGAGGATATAGTCTCTTCAATCAGGTTTTCAATTACAAAATCCTCTTTTCTTAAATTTAGCTGGCCGCTATCAATTTTAGAAATATCGAGCAGGTCTTTTATCAGCTCCTGTAACTTATCTACATGTCCATCTAGGGTAAGGAGATGTTTTTGGATAGAAGAAATGTCGTTTAAGCCGATCAGGCGCATCATAAATTGCACATAACCCTTAATACTGGTCAGAGGTGTCTTTAGTTCGTGGCTGGCAATGCTCAAGAATTCGTCTTTCTTTTTTTCCAATTGTTTTCTGTGGTCAATGTCCGTCAGGGTTCCCACCCAAATTGGGCCCGATTCCTGCTCGCGTATCGGTGCTATGCGAAGAAGAAAATATTTGTAATTTTCTGCGCTAAGCTCTTTGATGCGGACTTCTTTTTCATAAACCGTTCTGTGTGACACAGCGTCAGTCCATAGCATTTTGATCTCCTCGTCATCGGGATGTGTGGGCGGAAAAGATTCAGCGGACCGAGCAAATCGGTACCATTGGGAATTGACAAATTTTATGCCCCCATCAAAATTTGCAGTGAAAGCCAGCTGCGGTAAGGATTCGAGTGTCAGGTGGAGCTGGTCAACCTGTTTTTCAAGGGCACGCTGGGCTTTTTTGCGTTCTTCGATTTCAGATAGAAGCTGTTCCTGCATTTTATTGAGAGCGACTGTCTTTTCATGGAGATCATAGAAAGTTTTGACTTTCAGATTCAGGATATCCGGATCGACAGGTTTAGTGACGTAATCATGACCACCGGAAGCATATCCCTGCGTAATGAATTTTTTGTCCTTGCTGACTGCCGATAGGAATATTATCGGGATATTTTTTGTTTTATTGAGGCCACGTAGGGTTGCTGCAACTTCAAATCCATCCATATCCGGCATCTGGACATCCAGAATAATGAGTACGTAGTCGGTTTTCAGGGATTTTTTTAGCGCTTCCTCACCAGAGAGGGCAGTATCCACTAAAAAATTTTTTGATTCTAAGAGCTTCTTTAATGAAAATATGTTTTCTTCTTGGTCATCTACAATTAAAATCATGGTTTCTGCATTTATGTTTAACGGTAGTTTGAGATTGTATAAGTAAATGTTAAATATACACAGTTTATTTGTATCAACGAATTCAACTCTGTCCTAAAGGGAAAATTTTTGATAAATTATAAAAGCCGACAGCAAATATAGATTTAGCCGTTTATAAATTGGGGTAATATAGAAAATCGATACAAGTCTACCAAAACTAGCTTTGCGGTATTTTTGTTGATCATGTTTTCCTCATTAGTTCATATTTTGATTATTTATTCGACTCGGTTTTAAAACATTTTTGGAGGGCAAATGGTTGGGTAAAAAAGCAGATAGATTAGAAACAATTAAGTTGTTTTTAATCTATCATTAAGGATACTTAAAAATAAATGAACTATTGTAGCTTCAATAATGCATAGAAATAAACTCTAATTATCTGATATAGTATTTACTATCGTCTTAAAGCGTATGATTGATTTACAAAAAATATTTGCAGATGGGGTGGTCCCAGATCGAAAGTGCTGCAGCTAATTTTAAAGGGGGGATTACAGCTTACACGCTTGAAGAGAAAGTAGACCAAAGCACAGCAAAAATATGGAGAAAATATTTTGGTAACTTTTGAAGGAATACTTGCGAAGCTATTTTAGCGATTTGCGAAAAGGCCTATCCGCATTAACCGAACGATAAACCGCGAGGGAAAATCATTTAATGTTTACAGCAAGCCTGCTCATTTTTCGTGATTTTTCCTCGCAAATTTATCTTAGGGTTTCAAAACTACTTTAACGCAATCGTCTTCTTTCTCATTGAAGATTTTATAGCCATGCTCCGCTTCAGTAAGCGGAATGGTGTGGGTGATAATATCATCGAGAACTACTTTATTTTCGCTGACGAGGTTGACAAGCTTGTCAATATAGTTAAGAACAGGGGCTTGACCCTGCTTAATGGTGATACCTTTATCAAAAATCCTGAATAGTGGGAAATTATCGTATGGTGAACCATATACGCCCATGATCGATACTGTTCCCATTCGTCTGACCGCTTCAAAGCACATTTCCAATACTTTTATCGACCCTTTTTCAAAATTTATCGTTGCTTTTACTTTATCCATAAAATTTCGTTCGGGCTCAAAGCCTACTGCATCTACGCACACGTCGGCTCCTCTTCCGTCAGTCATTTCACGAATTGCCTGAATAACATCTACTTTATGTGGGTTTAGGATTTCAACGTTATTGACTGCTTTCGCTTTCTCCAATCGATAGTCCAGTGGGTCTATAGCGATAACTCGACCAGCACCATTAAGCCATGCTGCTTTTTGAGCCATCAGGCCGACAGGACCCGAACCAAAGATTGCAACAGTTTCACCGCCTTTCAGATTTGCCCAATCAATCGCAGACCATCCGGTAGGAAAAATGTCTGTTAAAAACAAAGCCTGTTCATCAGTCAGGTGTTCGGGAATAATCCGAGGACTGATATCGGCATAAGGAACGCGTACATATTCAGCCTGACCGCCAGAATATCCTCCGTAAAGATCAGTATAGCCGAAGAGTGCACCACCTTTTTGATCCATCAAATCCCCGTTGGGACCATAGTGTTTAAAGTTTGAATTCTCGCAGGCAGGAGATGCTTCATGCGTACAGAAAAAACATTTTCCGCAAGCGATCGGAAAGGGGACTACTACACGGTCGCCTTTTTTTAGATTGGTGATTTCTGAGCCCACTTCCTCTACGATGCCCATAAATTCGTGTCCCATGATCAGGTTTTCCTTCTGCGGGACTGCACCGCTTAGAATATGTAGATCGGAGCCACATATTGCGGTCGCGGTTACTTTTAGAATGACGTCTCTTGGGTCAAGTATAGCTGGGTCAGGTACATTATCGACCCTGATATCGCCGGGCTTATGGAATACTGCTGCTTTCATAATTTATATTTTAGAATGTGTGTACATTTAACCAATTATTAATCTGTGTTTTAAAGGAACACATCCAAAACAACTTTGGTTCAAAAAATAATAGCACACAACTATTCACATCTCAATGAAGGGTATTTTTCTCAAAAGATAACGTATATGCAACATCAATATGTGTCAAACCATTAGGTGTTCGGTGATGTTCACGGTGAAAGAATAATTCATTAAATGAAGGTGATGAAGATTAAATAGAATAGGTTGTATGGTGGAATGATATTATTTTTAAATTCACTAGAATCAATCTCTGTCGAAGAGTCTTCGAATTGCTCTATTGTTTTTTTGAGTTCTTTCCGCTCGCAACAATACTAAGGCTAATCAATAACAGCAGATCGGAA
>NZ_DKSP01000024.1:0-48176 GCF_002472745.1 Sphingobacterium sp. UBA7253
TTCACTAATTCGCGGTCGATAAGAGATAAAATCTGACTAAAAACCTTTAACTTTATCCTGGCGGTGGGTTATAATTTTGCAATTTAAATATAGCAACTTTGCTATATCCAAACGCCGCCACTTTTTAAACGTTTAGGACGCAAGTGTATTGCCATTGATTAACTTTAGTGAATATTAACAAATTCAAAAATGAATTACTATTTTACATTATTATTTTTAGTTGCTTTGCAGTACGTTAACGCACAGGAATCCTTTGTCTTTAAATACCTTCCTCAACCACAATTAAAGTACGAGACAACGGGTATATATCAAACCAAAGCAGCAGGCAAATTGGAGGGACTATTCCCCTTTACAATGAATCTGGAAGGAAATAATAAGGTCCAATCGACCACCTCTACAGGCGCAGAAGTCAAGCAGATAATTCCCTATAAGACAGAAATACTTTTTGTAGAGACTAGCATGAAATTTAACGAGCAAATAACTCCATTAAAGGCTCCGCTAAGTGGCTCTACGATATATGGCTATTACGATGAAAATGGCAAAACAAAGATTGATTCAATAGTAAACAACACGCTAGATTCCCTGGAAAAACAACATTTAAAAACCGAAATGGAACAGAATCAGTTTGAAGATAAAACGCCAAATAAACCAATGAAAGTTGGTGATTCAGTTGAAAAAACAGAAACAGTGGCATTTCCAGTCTTAGGAGCAGATCAACAGGAATTTTTGGTAAAAACCAAATACACCCTACAAAAAATTGAAAATGGGACTGGCTATTTAGATGCTACGCAAACATTTCAATTAAAAAGTCCAAATGAGCAGATCGAAGTCCTACCCAACAGCAATGGTTCAGGAAAAGTCGAATTTAATATCAAACACACTTACGTAAGCAAAAAAGTAACAAGCGCTAATCTGTACCTCAAAGTCAAACAGGATGGATATGTCATGTCCTGTATAATTTCGTCAAATAACTCTGATATCACAACCGCCTCTTCACTGATACGATAGGCGGTCTAAATCATATTGCAAACTAGATCAAAGTTTAATCGCTATTGTTTTTTTATCAAATCTATTGAAGGTATAAAAAGAATACATTACGGAAACCATAACTTGTTGCCTCAAAATTCAGTTACATATAGGCCCATAACTCGCGACTTAGCATATAAAAATTGGATAATAAAACTAAAAAAGGGCGCAAAAGGATCATAAAAATTACTGTACAAGTACACGCTAAAATAAAAGGCCTGATCAATATCAGGCCCTTTTGACTAAAAAACTTTCGCTAATTTTGGCTTTTAAAACTTATGCGAATGATCTCACTGTACCTGCACCTCCAATAGTTTTAACCATCCGGAATCAGTTATATCGCCATTTACGGCAAGCCTTATTCCCGGCTGATTTTCATTTGTTGTATCTACAATAGCGACGGCCCAGGTATAGTTTCCAGCAGCTACATCGACATTAGCTTTCAACTCGTATGCGACTGGATTATTCTTAAGCCAGGCGGAAGGTTCTCCTTTATCATCAACAAAAACTTTTTTCACCCTGTTTTCTTCGTCCAGGAGTGCAAAAGCTACTTTATATTTATAATTCCATTGAGGAATATTATTCGGGAAATACCCCCAGCCCATATTCCGCCAGCGGTGGTTAATTGTCGTTTCAGTACCCGAATTGACTTTCTCCGGTAAATAAATACGATCGGGATATAAACGATAGCCACCTTCAGAAATAAAACGCTGGCATAAGGTAAAAGATTTGGTGAACCAGCTTTCAATTTCACCGATACGGAAATCCATCATGTTTACAGCAGCTTCCAAGGAGCTGTCAAATTCGCCCTGCCGAACATCTTCGGGATGGTCTTGCCTGTATTTACCGCTTGGATCAGTCCAGTAACGGTGTGTACCAGTCGTAATCCAACCACCTTCCATAATAATCGGGCGTTTAAAATTCCAGACCTTGGCAAAATTCTTCTCCCAGCTTTGATAATAATCGGTCATTCCAAAGGCATCCTGACGCAGGCTGTACCCTTTATTGATCATCTTATTCAATAGCTTCTCCGAATTAGGATTGGGAGCTCCATTGCCCGCAGGGTCGCCAACTAAGCGGTGATAATTGATCAGCAAGGGCACTTTTGTAAAGTTCTTGGAATACACATCTGAAATCCAATCAACAACTTCTTCTTTGATTACCTCAATATTTTGGCCGGAAGGATTATTAGGATCTTCGTAAATGACGCTATGTCCCTCCCCCCACAAACCGAGTCCATAGGCATCGACAAAGGAGGTTTTATTTAAATCATTAAAATCCTTCGCCAACTCTTCGATCAGCTTGCTATAATATTTCCGAAAAACAGGATCTTGCAGCACGGGTGTTTTTCTATCCGGAAAAGAAGCATTGGCAACATAATACTTGGCGCCTGCATCGAAAACAAACTGCGGCGTATTTGCTCCTTGATCGCGACCGTCGACGACGATACGAAAGGCGATTGGCAATCCTTTATCTTGTGCCCCTTTGATCATTTTATAGATTGCCGTGCTGGGATCCCTCCAGGCATATACGCCATCTACAGGATTAAAAGTTCGCCAGCTGGTACGGATATAACAGGCAGATGCATAGTCAATTGCTTTGACCGTTTTACCTAAGTCAGGTACATAGAATTGGGTGTCCCAATAGGAAGGAGTCCCCGAAGCTGAAGCATACATGACCCAGCCGTTTAAAGGGTTACGAAACATGGAACTGCGGTTGTAGCTGGGTTTCACCAAGGTCCCTGCTATATCTTTTTCGTTATCAGCACTATCTTTCTTGCATGAAACCGCTAGAAAGCAAAGCATGATAGCAAATGCGCTGAGGCAGGCTTTTTTATAGTTTATATTGTTTTTCACTTCCAGAAATGTTAAAGTTAATTTAAATGCTTTGATACAATTGCTTACCGTTTTAGCCCCAGAATTGTCATGTTCCTTAGATCAAAAATCAGCACATTGGTCGTGGCAGGAATGGTAAAATAAGAATTGCGGTTGGCGCCAACGGTACCTCCGCCCAATTCTGCTACTTTTCCTAAAGTAAGCGTCAGGGTCTGAGCCACACCTTCACTCGTAGGCGGAGCACTAAAAGCATAAGCCAGGTTTTTGTTATTACTGTTGTCTCCGGTCACGATAAACTTGGTGGTCCCGACTTTACCCCCGGTATAGACCAAAACCTGCGGATCCGCCAAACTTACCTGACAATCCATTTTTACCGGAGTTCCCCAGCCATTGATACTTCCGTGCATCCACAAATCCGTCACCGTGGTCGTATAAGGCTGGTCCCCTGTCCATGTCACTATTTTAGGAGCAAGTGCTTTCGCTGGAGAATAAATGGTTGCTGTCGCTTTTTGCATATTGACCACAACGCGATACTCGCCCGCAGTTGCTATTTTCCAGGAGAATACGTTTTCTCTCATTTTGATGCCAACGGCATTTCCATCGTTTAGTTCAGCGCTTCCATCGGAGGTAACAACATAATTGGTTTCACCGTTAAATTCGACCGGAATTTCCAGTTCGCCAGGCTGCAAATTCAATACATAAGCATACTGATCCAGATTTTCCAATGTTTTTGGCATCTCCACTTTGCTCCCGCCAACGGCACTTCCGCTCAAGAACACTTTATCGGCATCAAAAACAACCGTCTTGATCGGATTTACTGTAATTCTTACGGTACGTACTTCGGGTGCCTCAAAAGTAGCACCGCCCTCCCATTGTGCAACGACTCTAAACTCCAGCGTAAAGCTCTTATTTGCTGGTATGCCCCACTTTTCATTTGCCCAATTTTGTAATTGTTCGGAAGTAAAGCTTCTGCTCAATACGTTATCGTCTTCATAGTTAAATATGGCTGTACCGGTACCAAAATTGTTCCCCACCACATCTAACATCGTACTGTAGCTGACCAAATGATCATCTGATTGTACCCTAGCGGGCTTCCAGTTAAATGTGACGATATCTTTGGTCAGATTGACCTCGTCCAGCGTAATGTTTTCCGACGAAGGCTGAAGGTCCATCGTTTCATTGACTTTAGGTATATCCTGAATTTCCTGTTTGCAGGATAACTGGCAAAGTACCATGCTTAAGAAAAATAAGGTTTTGTATAAATAATTGATGATTTTCATTGATTTATATTTTTGCTAACGTTTGGATAGAATCATGCGCTTGACTAGCGCAACTGCTTTTTTGTCATCAGATGGGAAAGCTGCCGAAAATACGATTAGGATTCGGACAGCCTCCCATAACCATTAATTATAACCCGGATTCTGTGGGAACGGCGCCCCTGTATTGGCATCCCTGATCACCTGTGGAATAGGCCATAAGATATTGTTGTCCGTAATTTTATCCTTGATCGCATTATTATATTTTTTGACCCGCTCCACCAAAGTATTGGTACGCACCAGGGTAAATCTTCTGCTTTCTTCACCAACTAATTCACGGATACGCTCATCGAGCAGGAAATCCATATTCATCTGAGCGCCGGTAATTTCGGACGCTCCAGCTCTTTTCCGCACTTCATTGACGGCTTGGGCAGCTTTATCCGGCATATTTTGCCCCAAATAGGCTTCAGCAAGCAACAGATAGGTTTCAGCCAAACGGAATTTCATACGATCTTTATAACTACCGGTCAAACTTAAATTTTCAGTACGTCCGTAAAAGAATTTTGTAATCGCTGGAAATAAGCTTTTTGTCGTAAACCAGGTCTGTTCGGTAATATTGGCTTTTTTACCATATAGCGAGGTCTCATTCGCGTTGTTGTAATACCAGTTGCGTTTAATGTTATAACCTGAATTACGGATATCATTTGCTTCGAAAATACCAGCGACATTGCCTGTAGCATTGGTACCTGTGGTGCCTACCCACCACTTCATTGGCACTAATTGTGCAATACCACGGCCGCCCAATGTGTCAGCCAAAACAAATCCTGTAATCGTCGAGTAATTTGGTATCCAAGCCCTACGCGTCCAGTCATCCGAATTGGTACCACCACCGATCGTGTTAAACTGGAACTGCAATACCCAGATACTTTCTTTATTGCCACTTTTTCTATTTTGGTTATTTTCCAGAAATAAATCGCTAAATACATCGCCTGGTTTGCTGCCATTTACGCCATATCTGTTTTTCATAAGGTTATAATACCCACTATTGATGACCGCCAATGCGGCCTTTTCTGCTTCGGCATGATTGCCCTGCAATAGGTAGATTTCGCTCAGCAAATGACTTGCGGCCCATTTGGTCAGCTTTCCTTCTTTTACGTCGTCCGGATTTGTAGGCAGGTTATCCACCGCAAACTTCAGGTCGTCTACCATGTGGCCGATGACTTCGGCCTTTGGTGTACGGGTAAAATTAAGCTGAAAATCATACAGGATAGTTTCTACATAGGGTACATCGCCATAGAGATAAACCAAGGTACGGTAAGCATATGCCCGAAAGAAGCGGGCTTCAGCCTGAAAACGTGCTTTATCTTGGGGCGTATCCCAATTGGTATTTTTTTCGGAATAAACCAGCATCAGGTTTGCCGATGAAATGAGGTTGTAAGCCCAATTCCAGTAAGTACCCACAAACCGTTCTGAGGCAGTAAGTGTAAGGTTTGCAAAAGCCGTCAGTGAGCCATCGCTATTAATGGCATCGGCGATATCTGTAGATACCTGTAAAGCTTCATATGGGCAGGCACCATTATGGATGAAGGCGCCACCTTCGCCATAGGTATTGTATTCTGAACGTGTGAGTGTATACAAACCAGCACTCCCCACCTCGAAACCGTAGGTGCTGGTATAGGTATTGGAGGGGGCCAGTTCGGTTTTTAGCTCTTCTTCCAGAAACTTTTTACAGCCTCCTAAGGTGAACAATACGATAAGCCCTAAACTTGTTGTGATAATATTTTTCATTTTCATGTCCTAATCGATTAGAAGTTTACATTTAAGCCAAACATATACGAACGTGCCGTCGGATAGGAGGCCATCCAGGTGTTGTCGTAATTGAGGACCTCTCTGATATTAGAAATCGTATTCAGATTGTTGACGCTGGCGTTTATATCAATACCATTTACACCTACCTTTTTAGCAATTTTGTGTGGCAATTTATAACCAAAGGTGATGTTCTTCACCTGTACGTAGCTCACCTTTTTATAGTACCCGTGCCCCAATGGATTGAGATAGCCGGGTGAAACGATCGTCGCATTGGGATTCTCCGGTGTCCAATAATTAGCATCGTGGACGTAGTTGGTAATCCCGAAAGTCCAGGCCCCTAGATTGGCCATGTGATCATCGCGCCATACATCAAAAACCCCGGTTACCAACGCAGATGCATAAAAATTTTTGTAAGAAAACCGATTGGCTAAAGATGCTGTATAGCGTGGATTTTTAGATCCGATGACCACCCTGTCACTCGCTTCTATCTTGCCGTTACCGTCGCGGTCGTACAGCTTGGCAGCTCCGGGTGCTGCCCCATCCACAGTAATGGTTTCTCCATTTTGCCATACACCGATCATTTTATAATCGTAGAATACTCGTAATGGCTTACCAATAAACCAGTTGTTGGCAATATCATCGATACCGTCCCCCCTCAACTCGACAATTTTGTCTCGGTTTAAGGAAAACACAGCGGTCGTATTCCATTGAAAATTTTCCCCTTTCACGTTCGTCGAGTTTAAGGTGACTTCAATACCTTTATTTTGGGTGGCGCCGATATTGTCCCAAATGCGATTATACCCGTTCATGATAGGTACGGTGCGGGTCATCAGTAAATCTTTCGTTTTAGAAAGATAGGCATCGATAGTTCCTCCCAATCTGTTATTAAATAACTGAAAGTCCAGCCCCAGGTTGGTCGAATAGGTGGTTTCCCATTTCAGATTAGGGTTGCCCACACCATCACCGGCCAAATAGGCTGTCGTAACGGCAGTACCATCATCGCCCCAGATATATTTTACATTGGAGTATAAGCGGTCTAAAGTGCGGTATGGTGTAATCGCCTGGTTACCGTTGGCACCATAAGAAAGGCGGATTTTCAGCATGTCCAGCCATTTGGCGTTATCTTTCAGAAAACGTTCTTCTCCGATTTGCCATGCCGCCGCCGCGACAGGGAAAAATGCATATTTATTGTTAATACCAAATACAGAGGCTCCATCTGTACGTCCTGTCAGGGTCAATAGATACTTGCCTTTGTAGGCATAATTTATCCGGCCCATGTATGACAGCATCGCAGATTCCGATAAGGAAGCGCTGTTGGAAACAAGACGGCTGGCCGAACCGATCATAAAGTATTCGGTATCATCGGTTACAAAACCTGCACCGCTCTGGGCTGTTGACCAGCTTTTCGTTTTTTGCATACTGAATAAACCCGTCACATCAAAACGATGATCGCCGATCTGCCGCTCGTATTTGAGCAGGTTCTCCCAGGTATAATCGTTATAGTTGGAATTGTTAATGGAAGCACTACCTCCGGCCTGCGTACCCTGATCCCTACCTTCAAAGGTATTGCGCCCGTAATAGGTTCCGGTAAATCCGTTCCGATAATTATAACCAAAATTTGATCGTAAGGAAAGACCCTCCACCGGCAGCAAAATATTGGCATAGCCAGAAAGAAAGAAGTTGTTATTATACCTATCCTGAATCGCATTGACGTTGCGCATCGGATTGACGATCAATGAATACTCCATGGGTTCGGGCACATACTTCCCCGATTCGTCTTTATAGCTCCCATAAGGACTTTGTTTTATGGCATGTTCCAAATTTGGCGTAATACCACCGTCGCTTTTCCGGGTATATTGCAGGCCAACACCAGTGGTTAACCATTTATTAAAAGTCTGATCCACATTTGTGGTAATATTTAAACGGGACAACTTAGAATTGTATACCACGCCTTCTTGATCCAAAGCTGCAAGGGCAGCCATATATTTTGTATTCTCTGTTCCACCGGAAATGCTCAGCTGATGATCCATGGTCATGGCTTTTCGAAAGACGTAATCCTGCCAATTGTTAGTAATGCCTTTCGCATAATTACCGCGCTCTGTTACGCTAATAATATCCCCGGCGATAGGATCTAAAAGCGCTCCAGTATAGCCTTGCCTAATTCGGGCAATATCTTGTTGAAAGCGGATATATTCATTTGGCCCCATAACATTGATGCGTTGCATAGGCTCGGCCATGCCGATCAAACCTTTATAGTTTACCTGAGCTCTACCCAGCGCCCCCCTTTTGGTTTGTATCAGAATAACCCCATTGGCCGCACGCGAACCGTAGATAGCCGAAGCCGAGGCATCTTTTAAGATCGAAAGGTTTTCGACGTTGTTGGGATCGATATCTGCCAGGGATCCGCTGTAGGGAATACCATCTAAAATAATCAATGGACTATTGTTGGCCGATATCGAATTTTCACCCCGTATCAACAGGGTCTGTGATGCTCCCGGCGCAGCTTCTCCGGTCGTAATGGAAAAACCGGCCACCTGCCCCACCAAGCGATCCATCAGGTTTGAGGTAGATACCATGCTGAGCTGCTCTTTTCCAACCACGGCCAAACCTCCTGTTAAATCTTTCTTCTTGGCTGTACCATACCCTACGACCACAACCTGATCCAGGACATTATTTCCTGACATCTTCACATTGATGATTCCTGATGGATTGACCTTTAATTCCTGGTTATTAAAACCAATGTAGGTAAAAAGTAGCGTAGCCGTGCGTGGCGCCAGAATGGTATAACGGCCATTTGCATCTGTCTGAACACCGGTTTTCGCTCCTTTAATCATGACCGAAACACCCTTAAGTCCTTCTCCTGCATCATTGGTGACCTGACCTTTGACATTTATTTGATCTGTTGCTTGCGAATAAGCATAATTAGCCGCCACCACCGATAGGGTAGCACTCATTATCCAGCTCCTGAGCCAGAAATGTATTTTTTGTATCATTGATTTATAATGGTTAGTTTAAAATTTACTTGCGTCCTTTACTTTCCCTTTCTCGTAAAGAATATGAGTTTAAAATAGGTCTGCTTCAATAGGCTTGGATTTTTAATTTAAATTTTGTGATACATACTATCTCATTGCTGCAAATGCATGCGCAATGCAGACGGCAAGACTTCGTTTTCGTCCTTATTGACGAAACCTAAAATTCCGTTGCGCGTTGCTATTGATTTTTGTAGAGTTCGGATTACCCTGCGTGAGCCTAATCACGTGGTCGGGAAGAATTTTCATACACATATTTTGCTTTTTTAAAATTGGTTAAGACAAAACTATAATCATCACCAATTCGTAGGGTTCGTTTTTGTACGAAAATGGTTTGATTTTGTACAAAAGGCAAAAACATGTGTTTTTCGCTGTAAAATGGGGGTTAGAAGCGCTTTATTATTCTTTTTTTATACACATTAGATGATCTAGGATAACCGTATCGCTTGGTTGCACATCGATAGCTTCACCCCGACCTTTATAAATGATATCGCGGAAACTGGCCTGCGAGATACCTTTGGCTTTTATCGGTTGATGACTGATTAAATTTCGTACAAATAAGCCCTGGACATGCTCGCCATACTCGACCACCAAACCTTGTTGTGCTAGCGGACTGATGACCATATTCTCGATAAAAACATGACTTATACGAAGTTTACCCACAGGCATAATCCGTATGGATCGGTGTGAAATTGAATAGAAGTCCTGCCAGTTCTGGAGATAAATAGTTGAAATGTTGTCAATTTCGCCCCTATAAATCGAACCACTTACCACATTTACATTTTCTTCACCTGCTCCCACTCCGGTATCTGTCAACCCTATATTAATAAAGTCGTCACCGCTTTTACCTTTGCAATTCGCAATAATAATATTTTTACAGCCAAAACGTATGCCCATGCCGTCTTGGTTCAAAATCTGTTTATCTGCTCCATCAACAGTTACTGCCTGCCTCACATTAAAAGTAATATCGCTTACCTTACCGTTTGTACAGCGTTCCAATACCAGTCCATGCCCATGATAATCCTTTAATGTAATGCCGCTAACCTCAAATACATCGGTGTGCGCCAATATAATGGCGTGGTTCCGCCATCCACCTTTTTGGTTCTCTCCGGGCTTACCTGCATCCGTACCATAAGATTGTCCAAATCCGCTGGGATTTAAGGACAAGATTTTATTGTGGTCACCGGTAGCTCTGGGATGATCAGCTCCTTCTAAAAGAACATTTCCTTTTCCAATAATCCGGATATTCTTTGCGGGTGCTATATCTTTAATTGCCAGCCCTGCATTTGCCGAACGGATAAAATTATCCCGGCATTTATCCGATAGTTTAATGGTACAGTTATTCAATTCAAGTTCAAAATCGCCCGGAAGCAAAATGGCCTGATCGATGAGCCAGACACTTTTTTTCGTTACCGCATCGTATTTAGGGATCACTACTTTCCCAGTCGACTTTTTTGCTTCATTTATGGCTTTTTGTATACGTTCTGACTGGGAACCACTCTTGTATTTATTGGGGCTGATGTAAGTTTCATCTACTTTTTGGGCGGCGGCCGTTGCCAGATACATTACGTTGCACAAGCAAATGCAACATGTAAGCAGAAGCGTTTTTCTAAAAATTGTCATTTTCATGATCGTTAGGATTTCAAAAATATAGAATGGCCTTTCACCCATCTGAAAGGGGCGTCGGTCAACTATTGGCTGTATTTTTATTTCTTTCCACTGGAAACCTTTTTCTTAAACTCCGAAGGGCTCAGTTCAAACTGTTTTTTAAAACAGACGCTAAAGTATTTGGCATTGTTAAACCCGGTTTGGTAAGCAACCTCCGCTATCGTCAAATCCGATTTTTCTAATAGATAAGCACTTCTTTTCAGTCGCATATTCAAAATAAATTCTTTGATGGACATTCCCACAATATCATGTATTTTTTGATAAAGAATGGTTCTGCCTACGTTCATATCAGCCACAAAATCTTCTACGGAATAACTGGCATTGTCAATATTTTCTTCAATGACCTGAATAGCCTTAATCAGCAGTTCCTCGTCCATGGAGGTAACGGTTACATTGGAGGGATCTACCTGAACGTGTTTGCTGTATTTTTCTTTTAGTTCCCGCTGATTTCTTAGAATGGTTTCCGTCTGTTGCAACAGATAGTCGACATGAAACGGTTTATCAATAAACACATTGGCGCCATATTCCAATGCTTTTATTTTATGCTGGTTGTCATCTCCCGTACCCGAAATCATAATAATAGGAATATGGCTCGTCTTAAAATTTTGCCTAAGGCTACGGCATACTTCCAAGCCATTGCGATTTGGCATGATCAGATCGGTAATAATAAGTTGCGGATAAATTTTTTCGGCTTTAATTAAGCCTTCTTCGCCGTCACTTGCTGTATATACATTATATTTTTCGGCCAGACGCTGCTCCAGATAAACACGCAGCTGTTGGTCATCTTCAATGAGCAGGATATTATCTGTCTTTTTTATAGGGATCGATCCTGTTTCTGGGGCTGCAGTATCCTGCGTAATAATATCGTCGATTTCAGAAACGGTGTAATCATACACATTAGGCTGCATGTCGCCTGCCCCGGCCTGTTTCCTTAACGGTAGTAAAATGGTAAATGAAATTTTATCGGTCTTATTGACCATCCATATTTTACCCTCCAGCACATCTACCAGTTCTTTCACAATGGCAAGTCCAAGTCCTGAACTTTCTTCAAAAGTTGGCCGATGAGAAGATAAGCGGTTGAAAGAAGTGTAAAGCATCGCGATCTGTTCTTCAGAAAAACAATCACCGGTATTTATAACTTCAATGGAGATGTATTCGACTTCCTTCGGATCTAACGAAGGAAACCGTTCTTTTTCTTCTGCTGTTGCACTATAGATACGTACGCCCACATACCCATTATCTGGTGTATATTTTAGGGCATTGGAGAACAGATTAGTCAATATTTTTTCGATAACATCGTAATCAAAGGCAACATATAAATTGTCCTTGTACGAGGAAATATTGGTTTCAACACCTTTTTTATTGGCATAGAGCTCAAATAAGCTAAATAGATCCCTTACAAAATTGATAAAATCACCAACCTGCGGATTGAGCGTAATTTTTTGGCTTTCTATTTCGCGAAAGCGCAGCAATTGGCTAATCATCCGCTGTATTCTGGATACATTTTTCTCTATTAAATCCATGTATACCAAAGCGGTATCATTGGCCACAATAGTGTCTTTGAGTTGTTTAAGCGGCTGTAAAACCAAGGTTAGCGGTGTTTTTAAATCGTGTGAGATATTGGTAAAGAAGTCGGTACGCGCCTGGTTCAGCTCTTGCATATTCTGTTCTTTTAAACGCTCGAGTGCTAATCGCTCTTTAAACACTCTTTTATTGCTGTAATATCTCATTATGAAAAAGAGCAGAGCAAAAACAAGTGCGGCATAGCAGCAATATGCCCACCAGGACAAGAAAAATGGTGGATCGACATGGATATATAATCGTGATATTTGATCGCCCCATAGCCCATCATTGTTGGAAGCCTTGATTTCAAAGATATAATCTCCGCCCGGAAGGTTGAGAAACTGTACAGATTTCTGGTTGGCATGACTGATTTGCCAGTCTTCACCTAGCCCCAGCATCCGGTAAGCGAACTGGTTCTTCTCTGCGGATAGATAACTATTTGCCGAAAACTTAATTTCTACATTGGACTGGTTACTGGAGAGCCTTATCTTGTCTTCTTTTTGATTGGAAAGACTGCCAATGTCTTTCGTTAAAACTGATGAGCCATCCGCTGGTTTCACGAGTTTATTGTTGACCAGAAATCCTGTAAAAAAAACTTTGGGTTTTTGCAGATTTTTATTGAGGTACGCCGGATCGAAAAGTAGAAATCCATTGGTACCACCAAACAGCATTTCACCCCTAGAAGTTTTGTAAGCGGCATGAATATAAAATGAACCAATGTTATTTTCCTGATAAAATCTGGCTTTCTCAAATTTACTGTATTTCCAATTGAAACAAAAAAGACCATCACTGGTACTTAACCAGATATTTTTCGTGGCAACATCTTCTAATATGCCAAATACCATTTTCGCCGGGAATCCGTTACTTACACTATAGTTGACATATGTCCCATCTCTTTTGAGTACATTTACGCCTTTACCCAATGTCCCCAACCATACTTCGCCATTTGAAGTCACTGTATAACTACACAGGTAATTTGCTGAATAGGAAGCATCTTTGAGCGCGTAGTGTTTCAATACCTTTAACGTATGGGGATTTACAACAAAAAATCCTTGATGGCTAATTAAACAGAGCTGATCTTGGTTATTCACATATAATGCTTCGACTTCGAGTTTCATTTTTTTGCCCTGCGCATCAAGGACGCTTACCATCTCTATAGGATCTAGCGGCTTCTTTCGATATAAAAATAATTTATCGGGATCTGTCATCCACCAAGTGCCTTCCTTATCGTTTACAAAATCATAAACGGTGAGTGGTTGCTGGCTCTCCGGAGAGCGGAAATTGAAACTGCTGAAATGCTGACTGTCCACATCATAACTGCCAATACCGCCGTTATAGGCTGAAATCAACAGTTTTTTACTCGTTCGGTCAAATTTCAGGCGTTTAATCATATGGGGACTCGACGAACTACCCTGCGATTTTTCTGGAGGGTTAAACTGATCCTTTTTTCTATTCCAGTAATTCAGGCTCCCCCCCTCGGTACCGATCCATATATTTCCCAGATGATCTTCCTGAAAACTACTGACTATGGGGTGATTGAGTCCCCCTGGGCTGGGCTTGAAGTAACGTACTCGGGAATCGTAAAGCGAGCAATAAGCTATTTTACCACCGTAAGTACCTATCCAGGCCCCTTGGTCCGGATCCGGATAAATTGTCCATATCGAGTTATTCGGTAATGAATAAGCATCGTTCAAGTTCATTTGCAAGGTGCTGCTGCTTTCATTGGATGGATCATAAAGATACAATCCAGCTTGCGTAGCCACCCAGATCACCCCGGTTTGGTCCAAATATAATTTTTTGGTTAACACGGCTGAATTTCCCATTATACTTACTGGGATCTTCTGTTTTAAGGTACCTGTTAAATCAGTTACATGGATTCCCCCTCGTTGTGTTAAAAAGTAATATTCCCCCCCGTATGCGACCGCATCGTTCACCTGATTTGTCGTACTACCAAAATCCGCAAACTGGACTAGGCGTTTTTTCGTCATTTCAACTTGATACACGACAGCGCCTTGGCTTAGAAACACCTGATCTTTAGCACTCAATATATTTTGGAAAGACTTGTTTTTGGGCAATAAAAAGCTTTCTGTCTGTTTATTTTGCGGATTATAGCGTAGTATGCTATTGTCTGACAGCATGTAAACCTGACCATCGCTATGTACACAAAGCGAACGGATCATTCCGGGAACCACGACATGAAAAGAAAACCGTTCGTAATCGAATTTTAATAAGCCTTGCCCAGAAGCTAGAAACAGATTTCCCTTTTTATCCCGAATTAAAGAACCATAACCCCATTTTTGCGTTGGTTTGATCGCAGAGACGATATCATTTAACTGATAAAAACTATTGCCATCGTACATGAAGAGCGCATCGGGCCCCGTGTACCAAATACGCCCTAAACTGTCTTTTGCGATACTTTGTATACCGCCATAGTAGGAAGTTTCGGGCATCAGATGAAACCTATACCTCGAAAGATCGATACCGAGAACACATTGCCCCCAAAAAACGACGAAACAAATTATCAGACTGTATTTATTCATTTACCGATGCTACTAAAACTGTTTAAATTTCAATCCAAGATTTACGTGGGCCAGTTACAATCAAAATATCCTGCTACTAATTGTTGATCAGTGGTTCTATAAACTTCGATTATCATACTATTAGGCAATGAGCTTCGTCGAAATTCTGGCCTTAGCGCTTTTTCAGCTGTTCAGATCCATGCGAAGCCAACAGTACCAATTTACTTAAAAACAGGCGTTGGGGACAAACTTATCTTCTTTTGCTGATTATTTTTGAGTTCGAAGATTACAAGTTCATTTTTTCCTGGTATTAAATCCTCCGAAGGAATTAATATCGACTGCTGTTTTTCTTCCTCCCAGTAAGATCCCAAATATTTTTGATTTAACCAGACCTCGCCCATTCCCCATCCTGTCATATTAAGATACTTGTTTCCGGACAGATTGTGTTCGAACTGACCTTTGTAAAAACCTGGGCTGTCATTAGCTGCTGATCTTTGTTCAAAAACCAAATCCTTCAGTGGATAATTACGCACCGTTAAGGGGATCATTTTCCAGTCTTGAAGGTCGTTTCCGTCTAAAGTAATGGTGCCAAATAGCCCTTTTGAATTATCTGTAATTTCTGGTCCGTAAGTGATCCGACCAATATTCTCGACATAAAATTGAAGCAAGTGTTTGCCTGGATTTGCTTTGATGGCTAGTTTTTTACTCTTATCTGTCAGGCTACCCTGTACCTTACCATCGACATAGACCACGGCATAATCGCGTACGTTTTCCAATTCCAGCTCTTCGCTTTCCGCATCAGTGTTTATCTCGGTCTGATAAAGTACATAGCCCGATTCGATGTCCAAATCATTAAAGGATAATACATTTTCCGCCTCGATAGCCTTATTATAAACCTGGTTTACAGACGCTTTCTCTTCCAACCTAATTTCCTGTGCCATGAGGGGCTGACCAAAAAAAACAGTCATCATAGATAATATCATTGTTCTTACCATTGTGTAAATCTTTCTTATTTCTCTAAAAATGATTGAATAAAAGTTTCGTCCACAGCCACTTGCGGCGAGAATTTCTCACTTTTTACATAATTATCGATACTGTACAACAATTGTTGGGTAGCGGGACGGTTATCCATATCATTTTTGGTATCCAATGCCAGTACCAGCAATTTCCCGCCGTGCAGTTTGGCTTCAAAACCAATACCCAATTTCTGGTTGTTGTCGTAGCTGTCGATGACCTGTATAAAGGGACGCAGTTGTTGTGGTGCATGTTGCATTTCAATTACTTTTGCATGGTTCAGGATATCCCACCACTGCCAATCGCTATGGTATGAAGTAAGAAAATCATTAAACATGGCCTGCTTATGATGAACCAGGTTGCCGATGGTCATCGGTGCCCATGCAAACATAATGGGGTTCCAAAAATGATTGTGAAACAGTGACTTTCGACCTTTCACCTGGTCTGGAGAAGGATAAAGAACCACGGTTTTACCCTGTACCAACTGCCTTTTTGCAGCATCATCGTAGACATCGGTGTACAATACATTAGCTGTAGACTGCATCAGATGTTGATGCTTTGGATATACCCAAATGTCCCAGCTATTCTTAATGCTATCGTTTACCGCAAGATGAACCGTAACTTTTTGGGTGCTGATATTTTTTAGGGAAATCTCAAATTCACCTACCGGCGATACATTTTCGTTGGCAATGGTTTGCCTTTTCAGCGTTCCCTTTTTCAATACGCTGCCAGCGGTATCGGTCAACCACCATTTAATTTTCGCATTTTCAAGTGCAGAATTGCTAAAGTTATATACCTCGGCTTTACCCCGAAATGTTTCTGTGTTGAAAAAACTGCTTTTATCGTAGCGCAGTAGAGCGACCGTTGGCGCACAAAACTCGCTGAATTTTTCTGCTGTTACCAATCCTTTCGAATCCCAGAAAGGATCGAAGATCCCCACGGGCGCATACCCTTGTCCCGGAAAGTCATTCATCGACAAAAGCTGAAAACCGGCCGATTTACCTGATCGCAACAGGGCTTCGATCACGGCTTTGTACTCCAGCACGGTCAACGCACCAGATGCTCTGAAGAAATCCTTTGCTTGGTCCAACATGCCATTTTTTTGTAATAGATCGCTAAATACTTCAAAATTGCGGGCCTCTACGGGACTGTTGGCATATTTCTTTATTTCATCAAAATTTGGATAAATACAACGTTGCCCTGACTCGTGTGAAATGACGGGCACATCGACATCAGATTCCAAATTCTTGTCCCAATCGGTACCGGGCAGACCTTCGTACACCTTCACCGGCCCTTTATTGGTTTGCTGGGAAACGTAATATTGATCTGATTTAACCCGTGTTCTTGCCGTAGAACCGCTGTAAAGATGGCGGGGATCAGCTTTTCTGCCTTCGGCAGTCAGCTCCTCGATAAAGTCGAAATTCCCGGTAATTTCATTTCCGTTGCAGTACAGAACAAAAGAAGGATGGTTGCCATATTCTTTTAAAATAGCTTTAATTTCCCTACGGAAGAAGTTATATCTGGACTCGTCGGGTTCGGCATCTTTGCCCCACATAGGCATTTCCACTTCAAAATATATTCCATGTTTGTCTGCCATGCGAAAGGCCGCCGCCGGCGGGCACCATGAATGGAATCGTAAATGGTTCATGCCATACGTCTTCATCAGCACCATGATTCGTTCCCAAGAGGCATCGTCGAGCGGAGCATGGCCTGTTTTTGGAAACACTGCATTTTCTACATTGCCTCTTAAATGGATGGGACGATTATTGAGCAGTACATGGTTTTTTCCTTGTTTTACTTCACGCATACCAAAGGTGGTAGCCTTTTCATGCCGATAGCTGTTTTTGCCGTCAGAGGTATTCAGTTGACAATTTATACGATAGAGGTTTGGGTTAAACTCATCCCACAATTTGATATGCTTACCTAATGGAATAGTGGTCTCTACGAAGGTCACCGAATCGGTACTTACCAATGCAACTTCATCCTTAAGGCTGTAATTTGTTCCCTCGATGACGAAAGACACTTTGCCCTTTACCTGTTTTTTGGTCGCATTATTTACCCGTAATTTTACTTTTATGGACTGATCGGCTATATTTGGATATACCTGAAGATCTTCCAGATAAACTGGGTCTATGGCCAGCAGCTTTATTTCTCCTAGAATACCGTTCCAGTTAATCTGTGTAAATTCAGTATGCGCATGGTTCCATTTGTGTGTGTTATACTGAAACCGGTTATCGATACAAATGGTCATGCGATGCTTTTTTCCGGGCTTTACAAATGAGCTCAGATCGTGGTTGTGGGGTACACTTACATAATCGATACTGCTGACTTCCTTGGTATCTATAAAAACTGAACTCAACCAGTGGGTACGCTCAAAGTATAGGAATATTTTTTTCCCTTTCCATTCGGCAGGGATTTCAATATCACGTTGGTACCATGCCGGTCCCATGTATTCGTATTTTCGGGTCAAACGGTCGATATATTTATAGGGATTTTTATATCCTATCTGATAATCATCGGTAATACCGGGAAGCTTAATAGTTTCTTGCAAAAGATGATTATAGCGGGGGGACAGCGAGCCTCTACGGAAATCCATCACGTCCGTCTGGAACCTCCAAGTTCCTGATAAATCGATAGCATCTTGAGCCTTTAACAAGACTGCCTGCAGGAAAAGCCCCATTAGGCACATCATTTTAAAGTATTTATAGATACTTGTCCTGTATTCATCCATTTTGTGTTTCGATAGTTTAGGTGCTTTCATTCTTTTCAGTATATTATTTTTTGTAGGCATCGAAAAAATAGTGTCACTGTGGTACTCCTCTTTAAGCTCGGTTTCGTAATTGAAGTCTTATTTATTATCATAATAATGTTTCATCAGAAACCAGGCTTTCTTTCGGTAGCCTTGGTCTGAGATCAATCCTTTGCGGTTCCAGCCATCTTGGTTGGTCGGATGAAAACGGAACGGCGAACGGAAATCAAATAGCAGCCAAGGTGAAGTTCCGCGCAGGTTTGGAATATGCTTAAACATTTCGAGGTTGTTTTTGTACAAAGTCGCTTGGTAATCTTCACTCCATGAACTGACGACATCCTTTTCGCCCGTTTTGCCATACAGCGCCTCGCCTCCAAATTCAGAAATAATTAAAGGCTGGCCTTTTGCCACATCCCATACTGCTTTATCAGGAGAAACTGGCCAGGAGTGGTACCAGCCTAAATATTTGTTAACAGCTACGACGTCCAATTCTTTCGTAAAAGGATCATCCATAACAAAGGTTTCCTTCTCCTTATTGAAACGAACAAGATCAAAAGCAGCGGTTATAAGCCTGGTCGTGTCAATGGCTCTGCATGTAGCAATCAAATGCCTGATAAAAGCATTTCTAGGCTCGGATGGTTGGGTTTCATTGGCTACTCCCCAAAAAGCTAGTGCGCAACGATTTTTGTCTCGAGCAACCATTTCCCGCATCATTTTACCGGCTTTCTCTTTGGTCGATTCATTTTCAAAATCGATGCCTTGCCAAATGGGAATTTCTTCCCACAACAAGAAACCCATTTTTTCGGCCATTCTCACGATATATTCATTTTGTGGATAATGCGCCAAACGAATCATATTACAGCCCAAAGCTTTCGCTTCTGAAAGCAGCATCACTGCATCTGCCTGTGAAAAAGCACGACCTTTGCGCTGAGGTATTTCCTCATGAAATGAAATGGACTTGAGAAAAATAGCTTCGCCATTCAGGAAGATATCTTCCCCTTTTACCCAAATATTGCGAAAACCTATTTCCTCTTCTATTTGATCGTCGCGCGTTGAAATCTTCACGTTATACAGTTTGGGTGCAGTAGGCGACCAACGTATGATTTTTCTCGATAGGAATGAAGTTTTTACTTCCCCCTGAGCATCTGTTTTAAGCGTTTGTTTTAGTTGTAGTTCCGGTATTTCGATAGTTACCGAGGAATTGGCCATCGTTTCCGAAAGTTTGACCTTCGCATTGATTTTATCGGCTTTGGTTTTGTCCAATTGCACAAAATAATCATCGATAAAAACTTTTGGCGTGCTTACCAAAAAGACATCTCGGGTAATACCGCCATAGTTCCACCAATCAAAGGCCATTGCCGGAATGGCATCAACCTGCCGGCTATTATTTACCTCAACTGCCAAAAAATTATCGTTTTCTTTAGCTGCATCTGTTATTTCAATCTGAAAGGGGGTAAAACCACCTTCATGTTGTGCAATCTCTTGTCCATTGAGATATATGCGACAACGGTAACTTACCGCAGCGAAATACAAGAACAACCTTTCGTTATTTTCTTTCACTACATCGAACTTACGGCCATACCAGATGGTACCTTCGTAATATTTAAGTTCAGGCATTTGACTGTTCCAATCTGAAGGTACATTTAAACGGAGACCATTCTCGAAAGCGTATTCATAAAAATCAGTCTTGCTTTCGGCTTTTTTATTCAGATAGATTTGGTTTTTTCTTCCCTGGTCGTATAAGTCTACAATAGCGTCCCACTTTCCATTTAAGGATTGAGCTCGCCTACCATACACATTGGCCATATTTTGCTGTGCAACAAGGTTGGAGGTTATCAGGCTAAAAAAAAGGGACAATATCAAAGATAGATTGATCAGCTTTATCATAATAGGTGTTAGTTGTTAATAAAATTTTCTATTTTACCTGCAATGCCGAAAGCTTTATCCAACCCTGAGCCGTCAAATCTCCATCAAGGGCAAGTTGAATAGCCGGCTTATTTTCCTTGGTCGTATCAACAATGGCGACTGCCCAGTTATATATCCCTGCAGGTAGATCTACTTTTGCATTTATTTTATAACTCGCAGCAGCACCTTTCAACCAAGCAGACGGTTCACTCTGACGATCTACAAAAATCTTTTTAACATTCCCTTTGGCATCTAACAGGGCAAAAGCAACTTTATATTTGTAATTCCATTGTGGAATATTATTAGGTAAATAGCCCCAGCCCATATTCTGCCAACGATGGGAGATTTGCGCTATCTTTCCCGACTTGATATCTTGAGGGAGGTTGATTTGGTCTGGATATACACGGTACCCCCCTTCTGTAATAAACCGTTGAACCAAATCAAAGGACTTAAACCAGGATTCAGTTTCTCCCCCCGCTCTAAAGTCCATCATATTGACATGGGCTTCGGCCGACAGGTCGAACTCACCTGTCCTCACATCCTCGTCATGACCTTCTCTATATTTTCCACTGGGGTCTGTCCAATAACGGTGCTTACCTGGGGCAATAATCCAGCCTCCTTCCATAATGATAGGACGCTTAAAATTCCATTTCTTGGCAAAATCCTTTTCCCAATTCTGGTAATAGCCAGTCATGCCAAAAGCATCTTGGCGAAGGCTATACCCCTTATCAATAGCTTTATCCAATAAGCGTTCACTATTCGGGTTGACTGCGCCCCAACTTTCGGGATGACCGACCAGACGATGGTAGTTGATAACCAAAGGAACTTTTGTAAATGTGTTAGCATATAAGCTGGTCACCCAGTCCAGGGTTTCTTCCTTTATTTTTTCAGTACTTTCGGGTGTTGCCATTTTGGGGTCTTCATAGACAACATAATGTGCTTCGCCCCATTTCCCCAAGCCATAGGCATCAATAAAAGAGGTCTTTTCAGGATCATTAAATTCCTTGGCCAAAGCTGTGATAAATTTGGTATAGTATTTTCTAAATACCGCATCCTGAGGATAAGGTGTTTGCCTATCGGGATGATTTTCATTTTCCAAATAATATTTGGCTCCGAGGTCGAACACAAATTTGGGTGTATTTTGACCTTGGTCGCGACCATCTACCACAATACGGAGCGCTATGGGCAACCCTCTCGTTTGTGCGCCTTTAAGGAGCTTTCCTATTTTAGAGTTTGGATCATCCCAGGCATAAACACCGTCACTGGGATTCAGCGAAGACCAGCTCGTGCGTACATAACATGCCGAAGCATAATCAATGACCTTTACCTTTTTACCCAATGCTGGCACAAAATATTCGATATCCCAATACGTATCATCGGCATTACGGGGAGCATACATTACCCAACCATTTAAAGGATTGCGCAAGACTGAATGACCATCGTATTTTGGCTTTAATAAAATATACCCGGTGTTGCCCGAACCGCTTTTCCCTTTATTTTTTTGAGAAAAACCAAGCAATCCAGAAGTGCACAATAAAAGCGTTAAAAAAAAATTTATTATCCAATTTGAGAATAGCTGTTTGTTTATCATTTCGTTTTTGAACATATTTTCAAGTCTATTGGTTATTTTATTCCTGTTGTGCCAGCGACTTCTATAGTTTATCATTTAGTGTGCTGATTCAACAAAACTGATTTATTGGGATACGGTACAAAATTAGCCACGACAGGCTACCGCTATGGTATTGATTTGTTCAGAAATGGTTCGTTTTTGTACAAAAATTAGGATTTAATCCGCTATGAAGGACGATGTGAATAAAATCATTTACTTATGGAGACTAAGTGATAAAGAAACAGCTCTTCTTCTTGGATTTTATACCGTTTATAACTATTAGGGAGGTTTCTTATCAGATTTATAGCAGTCTATTTAATGTAAAAAGCCCGATTGTTCTCGGGCTTTTTAGGTTCATGTTCCATACGATCCTCTTCATTCGAAAGAAATGAAAAATTCTATCACATCTGGCGTATGCCAAATTTTCAGAAGTATTACTTCAACTTCTGTAAGCGTTCTTTCGCTGCAGGCACGATATCATCGTTTTTGTCATAATTGTCAATCACACTTTTCAAGGTACTCTTCGCCTGGAAAGCATTGCCTTTGCGCGCATAGGCATCAGCAAGTACCAGGAAGCTCTTGGCAACCCAGTATTCTTGCGCTTCCCTATTGTTAATCACATCAAAGGCTGTTTCCAGCGCCTTATCATATTCCTTGTTATCGTACTGCAAAAGCGCTACGCGATACCGTGCTTCTGCGCCGATAGCCGATTGACTCTTCAGCGCAGCCAGGTTGAATTCTTTCATGGCAGACGCTACATTTTTTTCTTTCAACAAAGCTTTTCCACTGTACAAATGCGCTTTCGCTATTTCCTCCTCGGTTGCCCCGTTGTAATTTTTGACCAGACTCACATACTTAGCCATTTGCTCCATATCGCCGAGTTCGAAGTAACACACCATCAGGTTCGTTACCGCATAGCCATAGTTCTTTTTATATTCTTCGTTGAGCTCCAATTTTTTGAGGTGCACAATGGCTTCATTGTATTCTTTAAGATCCAGATATAGCGCAGCAACCGTCAGCAAGGTATTCTCTGAATATTTGCTCGTCCAGTCGTTCAATATGATATTTAGATCGTGTAATGCTTCCTGCGGATGCCCGGTGCGGTACGAACTCACCCCACGGATATAACGGGCGAATTTTTCTTGTCTGGGTTTTGGAAATTTATCAAAATAGGCGTTGATCGCTTCTACAGCCGCTCCATATTCTCCCCTGGCGAATAGCGACTGCGCCGCCTGGAAAGCCATGTTATCAAGCTCTGCGGGACTCAGATTACTGACATTGGTACCGACAGCGTAACGAATATAGCTCGAAGCATCCCCTTGATCGAGGTAGATGTTTTCAATGAAACGCATCGCCTGCTCCGCCTCGGCAGTTCGGGTGTATTTCTCCACCACCTTCTGGAAAGTCGCTTTCGCCGCTTCGGGCTCATCATTGTTGTACTGCACGAGTCCTATGGTCATTAAGGCGCGGGGAATATAACTACTGCGAGGGTACTTTTCGACCATTGCCTGTAACCCTTCGATCGCACGGCTATAATCACCCATCGTGAAATAAGTATAGGGAATTTCAAAGGCCGCATCATCTGCATAGTTCGAAGATGGAAATTGTTTCAACACCGACCGCAGCGTACTGAGCTTGGTTTCATTGTCGCCTTGCAGACCAAATAAAACACCGCGCTGGAATAAGGCATAATCCTGATTGGGCGCTTTGCTGTTGATCAGCTGATCGTAGTATTTGTTGGCACGGCTGTAGTCGCGCAGACACAGGTAGGAATCGCCCAGACGTGCAATGACATCATAGCGTATATTTTGATCCACCGCATTTCCTCCAGCAGTCAGAAAGCGTTCAAAATAATTGGCTGCCAACTCAAAACGGTTGTTTCGGTAGGCCGCATAGGCCAGCCCATAATTTGCATAATTATACAGGTCGCTATTCCGAGCGACGGGCAGGCTTAGAAATTGGGAGAAGTTTTCTACGGCTTCACCAAATTTGCGCACTTCATACATGGCCTCTGCTTTCCAATAGGTCGCAAGAGCGGCCATTTCAGCATTGACCGGAAACTTTTCAGATCGCATAAACATGGATATGCTATTTTCGAAAGCACGCTCGTTATAAAACTCCAGTCCGCGGTAGTAGGTGACCTTTTGATAGATCGCATTGACTTCCCGACCGCGCTCTTTTAGCGATTCCAGCATACTAACACCGGCATGGAAGTTGGTGGTCCCACGTAGGATTTCAGCGGATAGTGTTTCGGCACTTTCCTTTCTTTTTGAACCCGGATCGACAGGTTTCACTTCCTGCTCGATATATTTCTCGAGGACTTTTTGTGCCGCTTGGGTGGAGTCCATTGCAAACAAGATTTTAGCATAGTTAAATAGCGCATCGGCTTTCACTTGCTGGTCTAAATCCAGTTTTGTCGCTTTGACAAAAGCATTTCGTGCGGCTTGCTTATCGCCAGTCTCCAGAGCGATATGGCCCAATGTCATGATCGCCCCCTGATAAAAGGCATCCGAAGGTTTTATGGCCTCCAGCATACCGCTTGCTCTTTTATATTCTCCCGCCCCGTAAGCCAGATAGCTGATGCGATAATTATCGATATTACTTTGCGAAGCGTCTGGGTGCCGTTTCATCAATTCGTGATAATAGGCCTGTTTATATTTTTGCTGCGCTAAATAGGTAGCTGTGGCAATTTGACGCAGCTCCGTCTCAATAGCATCGCGGTTGATATGCGTCATATCCGGACTTCGGCGCACCTTGACCGCATCGGCCAGCATAGGCCGGTAGTCGCGTACGACATCAATGGAATCCATGGTTTGAACCTCTCCGCCGCCACCTTGCACACTATGTTGCTGTTGCTGTTGCTGTTGTTTCTCTTTCTTTTCTTTCTGTTGTTTCCCCACTTCCTGCGCATAACCTGTAACCAGCAAAGCCGAAAGCGTCCCAGTAAACAGGTATTTCAGGTAATTGTGACCGATTCTTTCTTTCAATATCATTGTTCGTCCGTATTTCTGAATTGTTCCAAACGTTCCTTTGCCGAGGAGACATAGGGTTATCCCTAACTAGTGTATTCAAAACTAAAGAATTTCAAGCACATTCGGTAATTTACACCTCATAGTTGCTTCGTTTCAACGATTTAGAACAAAACACGCTATTCCATTGCTCTATCGGCAACTGAATTTATACAATAATGGAGCCAAGAAGAAAAAATAAAAGAGTGGTTCTTACTGATAGGAATGGACTGACTTGGATACCTGCCAACTGCCATTCTCATAAACTAAAGTCACTAGGTCAGTCATGCTAAAGCTGTCAAATTTCAATACAATTTTTGCAATCATATAATCTGTGGATTTTTCGACAATCTTGATATGCGTTTTACAGTTCAGAATTTCTCCCTGCTGTTTTTTTAAAGATTTAATCAAAGCCTGGCGTCCGTAGTAGGTCTGTATATTGGAAGCCTGAATCCTTTGGCTGAAATCTTCCGCAAATAATTGCTCTAAACCCACAGATTCTCCAGCCGTCGTTACAGCAACATAATGCTGCAAAGCGAAGTCTGCTGTGGAAAGATTAATGCTAATTTTTTCTGGTTTTGATGCTGGCTTTTCAGCTGCCATGGCAACTGACGATAAGCAGATTAAAGCTGCTGCCGTGAATGTTTTTACGAATGCTTTCATACTATCTTTTTGTTCTATTGTGTTAGTCTATATACCCTTACTTGTTGATCCAAAACTAAAGTTCAATATATCTCTGGCCTATGGACTTTAGACCAACGGTATTTGAATATCGGTGAATGGCGGAAATGTAAAGGTGAATATAACAACCATCTTAGCTGCTGCATGCCAAATACTATACCAGTGGCTACAATAAAAACATTTGTGCCTCTCAGCACATTTAAAGGCATTTTCGAGATTCTTTACGAAAAAGAAAATGTGCGCATACGAACAGTTTCAAAATAGATTGTTCGCATACGCACACCGCATAAAAAGCCTAGCAAAAGATTACTGTCTGCTGACCAAGTTAATTTATTTCGCTTTCTTTATCGGTGTATCGACTGATATTGCAAAAAAATCGTCAGGAAGTTCCCTTGCTTCTATCTTTTGAGCTACCGATTCCATTTTGAATTGCTCATTATCGACCACAATTTTCAATGGAACAGACTTGGCTTTTGATAAATAGTAGTTCCAGTTTCCATAACTATGCATCTGATACTTCGTAAAATCAACAGGGTACTTTGATGTGTAGAAATAGGTTGTCTGCCCACCTTGCGTCTTTAAAATCAAGGCATCACAATCTTCCCCCAATATTTTCTCTTTATTCTTAACGAGCTCATAACTTATAACTGCATCTGATTTCACATCGGCATCAAACCAATAAAGTGTGTCGGATCGGCTCGTCTTATTGTAAAGTCTATTGGTTTCACCAATATATAACTGCATTGTTATACCGACACCATTTGTGCACGATTTATAATTCCCCGATTTAATAAAATATTCTTGCTTATCACCTAGAAGAATCTTCATTTGTTCACTAGTGACGCTTGAATTCTTACTTTGAAAGCTATTTTGATAAATAATTTCGCCTTCAAATGCTTCTTGAGCATAGCCTTTCAATGTGACGGATAGCAATAATAAAAATAACAATAATCTATTTGTGTTCATTTGATATTAACAAGCTTTTTATGCTATAACTATTAAAGTGGGAACTTCAACCGAGTGTCTAAACTAAATTGAATCACTTTTTGAATATAATACAGGTTAATGCCGCAAACTTAAGAATATTCGTCGTATTTCATTGATTTCACTCAATTAACTGATACACCACTATTGGTCAAGATTTAGTTAAAAAAGAGAATTTTTAATGAAATTGCTATGCTTATTCCTTGCTGATTCTTTGCCGGTTCTTTGGTGTTTCTTTGGTGTTTCTTTGCTCTTTGTTCGGGTCTTCTTTGGGATTGGCTTGGGCTTCGTCTGCTATTTCTTTGGTGTTTCTTCGGTGTTTCTTCGGTGTTTCATTGGTGTTTCATTGGTAAAAAAGCAAAGAAACAGCAAAGGGATACGTATCTATAAGATAACTTGGTTCCTGCCATAAGTGAGCATTTGTCCCGAAAGAAGCAAATGATGATTAGCAAATTCACGTATAACGATGCTGAATGTTAGCCCACGTTTCGTAAGTTAGAGTTAGAAAAACGAACTGTCCGCAATAAAATAAAAAAAGCCACATCTCCTGATGTGGCCCTACAACTTATATATTGAATTAAAATGACTCCTATTTATACGAATTGATCGATTTGGACACTTTCCAGTCATTTCCTTCACGGACAAAAGTCACTAGATCGGTCTTGGTGAAATCCTCAAATTTCAAGGTAACCCTGGCCACCATATAAGCTGCTGATTCTTCAAGAACGTCTGTATTCACTGTACAGTTTAGCTTCTCGCCTTTTTGTTTTTTCAAGGACTTAACCACTTCACTACGGCTATTTGACTTCAGGTTTGCCGTTTGGACCTTTTGATTAAAATCCTCAGCAAACAATTGTTCTACACCAGCCGATTCACCTTCAGTCATTACAGCAACATAGTGCTCTAAAGCAAAGTCTGCTGTTGATAGGTTAACGTTTGTTTTTGCTGATTTTGATCCGGGACCTTCAGCTGCCATAGCACATGTTGAAATTGCGATTAAGGCTGCTGCTGCGATTGTTTTTACTAGCGTTTTCATAATATCTTTATTTTATCGTGTAAGTTTTTTCTATTCTTATTTGTTGATTCAAAATTACTGCTCTAGATACTTCTTGCTCACAGACTTTAGATCAACAACGGGTAAAACTCGGTGAATGACTGAAATGAAAAGGTGAACTTCAAAATGCATAAAGAACATAAGATCAATTTTATTAGCTTCGTGCCAAATACTATACCAGTTGTCCTGTGCGTTCAATAACGGCTTCTATAGCCTTTTAAAGCATATTCCATATCTTTTTCAGAAAAAGTCGCTGTACGGAAGCGAACAGTTTATAGCGATATTGTTCAAATGCGTACACCCTATTAAATGCGGGCTAAAAGATGAATTATACTTCCTGAATTACGCTCATTTAATTAAAACTGAAAACCAGGATTCAACAATTGTGAACAAAAGATTTTAAAGGAGGTTCTGTTGCGCATCTACTGAAATTTATTTATTTTTAATAGATTATTTTGATTTTGAATCTTATACGATCAATTCAATTTTCAGCCATAGTAAGATATGCTACCAAGTAAATAGCTTTAGCTTCATTTCTTAGAACCATAATATTGATCTATCAACCAAATGTATAAATCTGTCAGCGCCACAAAATACACGCAACTCCTTTTATGGGTGTTTATTTTTTCCTGTCTCACTTCGTTTATAAGCAACGCTAATGCTCAAGAAACAAAATACACAAGCTTTTTATGGGAGATTACCGGAAAGGGGCTAACTAAACCTTCTTACCTGTTAGGCTCTGTACATTTAAAAGACCGGCGTCTGATCAATAGCAATGATTCTATATTTGTGGCTATTGCTAATACAGATGCACTGGCTTTGGAAGTACACCCCGATACGCTGTATAAACAGATATGGGATTTTCGATACAGCAAAAAATCAACACTTAAAAAGATAGCGCTTACCGAAGTACAAAAAAAAGAGTTTGTAAAACGCTATCAAAAGGAGTATGGTGTGATGCCGGATTCCCAGCAAATGGCTTCTCCGCTTATTGTTAAATATCTCATGAATCCCAGCAACGATAAACCGGACGATATTACCGCCGTACTGGATGCTTATCTCTATGGCCTAGCCAAATCGCAACGAAAATATATTGTTGGCCTCGAGCCAATAGAAAATCAACTGGATGTTGATGGTAGTAACGAATTGGTTCATCTCGCGAACAAAAGTGATAGTACAAAATACTATAAGTATCTGGAGGATATGATGCAACTGTATAGCTCTGGAGACCTGGCTGGTGTTTGGAACGCGATTTCACCCCATATTGATCTTGAAGAAATGCAAAGAAGGAATAACACGATGCTAAAAAATATAATTTTGCAGCTCGATAAAGGTACGCTCTGCGCGGTCGTGGGGGCCGCTCATCTTGCAGGTGACCTAGGACTCATCCACCTTTTACAAAATGAAGGCTATAAGCTCCGCCCCGTTAAGACAAAAAAAACAGATCTGGCTTCTAAATATAAAATAGACTTCAGTACGATGGAATGGATGCCCCAAAAGGACTCTATCTTTGGATATACTGTCCAATTACCAAAAAGTTATATCTACAGGATAAATACATTGGGTGCAACAAACATCATCTATGGTGATCTGAGCACAGAAACAGAACTGATGGTGTCGGCTCAATTTGTTGGTGATCTGAATGGACTTACTGCGAAAGAAATTTTAAAACAAGAATACGAAAGAAAAACTGCCAAAAGCAAGTTCCCTATTGTATCTCAGCAATTTCTTGAAAAAGATGGTGCCCAAGGTATGCAGTTGATCACCGCAAATAATGGCATGGAGGTTAAATGGGAATTCTGGCTAAAGAACAATACATTATATAGCTTATCGGCCTTTACCAGCAAAAGTCCATTAGACAGGTATTTGTCGGACCGCTTTTTCAATGGCTTCACAATCCTTCCTCTCGACCGCCCTGCTGAAATAGATGAATCTGTCAATGACATTGGTGCTTTTGCAATAAAAATGCCGACGCAAATTCAATACCTTTACCAGACAGGTTCAGAGCAGCTTGGAGATAAACAGCTCCAATATGGCATACATAATTATTTTTCAATGGATAGGGATCGAAAAATAAATTATATGGTTCAGTATCACGATTATCCGATTGGCTATATCATGACTGACAGATCCTTGATGCTGAAAACGCTCAAAAACAGCCTTAAAAAAAATCCAGCGCTTACCGTTACCTCTGTTGAGCCAAGGGAGAAGGAGAATATAACGGGCATGGCAATAAAAGCCCAATTGAACAAATCAAACCTATTCGCAGAAACATGGGTCCGCGGGAACCGAATTTATCAGGTACTTCAGGAAAACCTAGATAAGAATAATAAAGAAATGGATAGCGCTTTTTTTAATTCCTTCCGTATGGTTCCTTTTAAGGAAGCCGACTGGAAAGATTTCACCGTAAACAGTATGAAGCTAAAACTTCCTGCTACATCGTTGATAAAGATAAAAAATGAGGATGTAGCTGAGCAACTTGATAGCGAATCTCATATTTATGCCGCAGCCGACAGCAATTCAAGCACATCCTTTCTCTTGGAAATCACTAAACTGCCTAAATATTATCGGCTGGAAAAAACCGACAGTTTATATGCCGAAATACAGGCTACTGCAAAAAAGAAATCTGAGAAAATGGTCCATTACGACACACTACGATCCGACAATATAACCGCTGCAATCTACACAAGTAGCGATTCATTAACAGCTAACTATCATAAAAAAGCGATCTGGATCAGAGGCAATATATCCTATGGATTTGATGCTATCGGCACACAAGAAACAGTTGAAAAAATAGATATAAACAGGATTATCAAATCCGTCCGTTATACAGGTACTACAGCGAACTTTGACGTATATAGCTCAAAAGCAGCAACTCTTTTTGAAGATATCTATAGCGCTGATTCTCTCGTTAGCCAAAACGCAAAAAACACATTAGAGCTCAGTTACAAATTTGATAAAAATGACCTAGCACTAATTTATAAAACATTGGTCCGAAAACAGGTCGATGACGAGCAGAACAGTGGGCTTCGAAGAAACCTGATCTATAGTTTGGTAAAGAATCATGATGAACGGAGCATACCTCTTTTAAAAAATATACTTAAGGATCCGACAACACCAGACCTGATCAAAATCGCAATCTTCCCGACCATCTATGAAATAGATTCAACACAGCTTGAATGGTATCTCCAGGCATTAAATCATCATCGACCCGATGTTGATTACCAAGTATGGCAATTACTACAGCCTTTACGCACTTCCCATAAATACGTAGCTGAGAATTTAGAACAGGTCATTCCATTATTTGCTATCGATAATTACAGACCTACACTATTAAATATTTGTTTAGAAATCGCTAAGGACAGCACTATGCGCAATAGCCGTGAAATGGTAAAGGTTTATCTGCCGAATGTAATGAAATATCTAGCCAAAGACCTGTCCAAATTTACTTCCGAACAGGAATCAGAGGATAGTTTCGATCCTTATTGGATAAGCGATTATGTGAAAATACTGGGTTTATATGATCAAAAAGATTCACTACTAAAATATCAACATCAGTTGCTCGCTAATACACAAATAGGTTATCTGCGAGCCTCCACCGCAACTGAATTTTTGGTTCTCGGTCTGCCATTGAATCAAAAATTAATGGATAGCATCAATGTTAATATATCGCAAAGAGGAGTATTGATGAGGGGGCTTAAAGAGAAAAAACGCGAAGATTTGATAGCCCCCAGGTATAAGGAGCAAATTGAAATTGGAAAAATTGTTGTAAACGATTACATGGAATCCGAATGGGATATGCAGTCGCAACAAATTGATTATCTGGGACAATTGACCGAGAATAATAAAAAGTATTTAGTTTATGCATTTAAAACTGAGAACGATGAGCAAAGCTATCTCTCAATTTATTTACCAGATGACCAAATTAAAGAATGGTCTTATACTTATGAAAACTGTTATTCAGATCTTGAGCCCTTTATCGGAGACTGGAAAGAACAAGCTCTCAAATTGATCCAACAAATGCGTATTGAAGATTAAAACAATAAGCTGATAGCGAAAAAATGTTCTAATAGAAGTTAAATACCTCCAGAGGTTAAAAACTCAAGTGCCTTATTGATAAATATTGATTTATTTTCTAATATATATTGATGTTGTTCTTTACGGCTTTGAATATTCTCCGGATACGTAATCGTTATATCTGGATTTATTCGTTCTCCAACATCATACGATTTTCCTTTTCTATTGTGCAACAAGGCAGTCATTAAATTAATGGAATATCCTTTATCTACATAATAAAGTTCATTACCTGATGTTAAACCAGCTGACTTTGTTCCGATGACGGTCACATTCTTTTGTCCTAAAAAATGACATGCAGCAATCTCTCCTGAGCTTCCCGTTATTCCCGAAATCAAAATAATTACTGGTATCTTATTATTTACAAGCGGTAAGACTTGAACAGTATCAAATTTAAAATACTTTGCTTCCACATCATTGTCTATATATAAACCATTTTGGGGAATCTGAAATTTATCTACCAAAACCTCCTTTCCGTCTTTGTCCAATGTTCCATCAAAATAACAAAAGGTTTGTGTGGTATCTATGAGAGCATGAAAGGGAATGATCATCGGAGCACAACTACCACCTTCATTCTCCGTTAAATCAATAATCCAAGCCTTAGGTTGTTTTCCATCTAGTTCAAGCAACTGCTTTTGTAAAGTGTCAATATACATGCGATGTTCCAGATCAACACCAGGAACGTTAATGTATGCATATTTATCTTCGATCAATCGATGCTGAAAATTTGGCCCAGGCATCCCTAGTTGTGCGTAGGTTGTGGAAGCATACTTTTTAATTAACGCCAATTCATCTGTGGTACCTTTAACTCTATGTACACTCGAATGATGATCATTTAAACCTGCAACTATCTTTTTAAAAGTTGGCATTAATGAATCAGTCGAATTAATATTCCTGACGTTCAACTTTGTTTCTTGACGCATTTTATCGAAATCGACTCTACTACGCATAAAAGAATGAGCCTCTAGTGTATCGATGAATTGATCGACTAATTTGGTTACTTCCTTGTTTTGGGCACGACAGATATTGAATACAGAAAAACATACAATAAAAAAGATAATTTTACACATAAACTAACGATTAATAATTTATCAAAACTAAAAAAAACTGTAAAAACATTTGGTCAATTGTAGAAATTATTTCGTTATTTTCTTGACCTATAATATGTATTTCAGCGTATCTTCTAGAAGTAATCTAATTTTCCATTCTCCGTTCGCAAGCGAACAGTATTGTTCACAATCGAACAATTTAATACGGTTACAAAAACAAACAAAACACTGAACATCAAAAACTTAAAGTTTAGGCAAAACTATTGATGCGTTTAAAACCAATTGATCTCAAGCATGTTGCATGAGATAAAAATGACATGAAATGCAATGAATTTTTAAGATTAAAATTAGGAAATCATGTATAATTACTTAAAAGTCGGTTGGCGGAAATTGTTCAGAAACAAAATCTTCTCCTTAATCAATATACTAGGATTATCGTTGGGCCTAGCCGCATGTTGGATTATCCTCTTATTTGTGAATGATGAATTGAGTTATGATCGTTATTTTACGCAGGCAGACCGTATATATCGCGTTGTTTCTCACGGAAAATGGGATGGCGGTTCCTTTGATATAACAGGAACTGCAGGTCCCCTTGCAAATGTTATTAAAGATGAATTTCCCGGCGTAAAAGAAGCCACCCGATTCGATATCGAGGGCGGAGGCATAATTACCATTGATAATCAACAAACAAAAGTCAACGAAATCTTCCTCGCAGACAAGAATTTCTTCAATCTATTTGACTATAATTTTCTTGCTGGCAATCCTGCAAGGGCATTGGCTAATCCCCAATCTATTGTACTGACAGAAGACTTAGCCGTACAATTGTTTGGATCCGTAGAAACAGCAGTCAATAAAACGCTTTATTTCAATAAATCTGAACCCAGCCTTGTCACGGCTGTTATACAAAATGTACCTCAAAATACACATTTCAGCTTCAGAGCTATCCGTTCCTTTTCAAAAGACTTTAATCCTGATTGGAATCAACTTTACCTTTATACTTACGTACTATTAAAAGATCAGTCATACTTGCCCCAACTTCAAAAAAAACTTCCTTACATCGTAAAAAAATATATTCATGGACGGAATCTCGATTTTGATTATAAAATCGAATTACAACCAATTACGGATATCCATCTGCATTCTAATCTAAGTTATGAGCTCGGCAATAATAGCAATATCAAATATGTTTACATCTTTTCCATTGTCGGTGCATTAGTACTCTTAATTGCGATCGTAAATTATATTAATATCACGACGGCGCAGGCTTCAATAAGGATGAGAGAAATTGCCGTCCGGAAAGTAATCGGATCCAGCACTTTAAATCTAACCAAGCAGTTTCTTGTTGAAACGTCTTTAATCATCTTTTGTGCAGCATTGTTAAGCATATTGCTGGCCTCAACTTTTCTTCCATGGCTAAACCAAATGATCGGTAAGCAATTGGATTTATGGCATTTTGGAATAGGGAAAACCTTACTGTTTGTACTTCCATTTATCGTATTTTTAGTATTCACTACCGGTATTTATCCAGCTTTAATACTTGCAGGACTAAAGACTATTCCTTCGCTAAAAAATCAGATCGGAACACATGGCTTCCAACATCTACTGAGAAAATCACTTGTGGTTTTTCAATTTGTAATCGCAGTATTGCTTATTGTATCCACCATGGTGATTTTTCTACAATTGAATTTTATGACTACAAAAAACCTGGGTTTCGACAAAAATCAGGTCATGGTTTTCCATCTGGACAATGAATCCACTCGCAATAAAGGCGACGAGTTCAGAAATAGCTTACTTGAAGATAGCCATATCACAGAAGTAGCGTTCGCCAGCAATCCAATTGGGAAAAACGACATTGGCGTGGGAACTTTCAATGTTGAAAATAATGGAAAAATTGATCCCAACTTTACACTCGCCAATACCTTAAAAATTGACCCTAATTTTATCCCAGCAATGCATATTCAACTGGTTAAGGGAAGAAATTTCGACAGTACCATGCCAACAGATAGCGCCTCTGTCATTATAAACGCAGCATTTGCAAAAAAACAAGGCTGGACAAACGCGATAGGCAAAAGGATCGAATTTGGAAGAGACACAACTGGAAAATCTATCCTGAAATCTGTTATCGGGGTCGTCAGCGACTTTCATATTTATTCGCTTCAGCACAAAATAGAGCCTCTTATCCTAGAACTTCCAGCTAATAAAATGGAAATGGATAATATTTATATTCGCATGAAATCGACAAATGTAGACCATACAATTTCGCATATAAACAAAGTTTACAGTAAATATGTCCCCGATTATCCTTTAGAATACACATTTTTAGATAAAACCTTTGAACAGCAATACAATTCGGAAATAAAACAGGGTCAAATTCTCTTAATTTTTGCCTTATTGTCTATCGTTATTGCCTGTTTAGGGCTATTTGGTGTAATCACATTCGCTATCCAATTGCGAATAAAAGAAATCGGTATACGCAAAACATTAGGTGCAACACTCAGCAACCTCGTTTATCTACTGTGCTCTGATATGGTTAAACTGGTCGGTATAGCCCTGTTAATTGCACTGCCGATCGGATGGTTATTGATGAATCAGTGGCTGCAAGAGTTCGCTTATCGCATTTCGGTCAGCTGGTGGATACTTGTAGGTGCCGGGATCATCGCACTGGTAATTGCCATTCTAACCCTATGTACCAGAGCAATAGCCGCTGCAAAAGCTAATCCGGTCGACAGTTTAAAAGTGGAGTAAGAATTTGTATCCACTATACTTTCGCGTAATTATGATTGTTATTGATAAAATTCCTTGCGTACAAATTCGTTTTTATTGAGCTTATTTAGCGCTCTTATCAAATAATAGCGATGTAGAAAACCTGTTAAGACGACAATCTTTTTACCTGGATATATTCGAGCTATCTCATAGATGTTGGATGCCATTGTTTGATTTCTTAAATCCCAGAAGTCTGACATTAATCTGAATCCATCTTTATAACTGATCTTGTCTCCATCGGGTTTTGTGACAAACCCTTCTGAAAACTCAGACCTTGCATCTGTAATTTTCAGTAATTCTTGATATTGATAATATTGTCTTTTTTCAGCAATGCTATCCGTAGTATGATTATTGAAATTTTCGGGAGATAACGTGGCAATTTTTATTAAATCTCCCGTGATACGTTGAAATTCTTGGTAAATATTGGCTTGCCCGCCGGTCAATTTTTGAGCACGGTACAAACTGTCGATCAATTTAACGGTTAAGTTATCAGTAGGTACCATGCCTTTTTCTTTACGGTATTTGTTTCTTCCCTCAAAATCAAATGGAAATCTCAGGGTTTGTGGATTCTTCATCAAATAAAGATTGCTTGCTTTTATTTCATTTCCCTCGGGGCTATACTGAGCAGTTTCATATTCCTTCATCCCTTCACGGTCTACTTCATGAAGAATAATATCAGGCTCAATATGGTTAAGAATTCCAACCAAAATTTGAGCATTATAATTTGGAACACTATCGTGAATATTTCCGATTACATATAGGACTGTTTTACTTTTTTGTCCAAACACATGTGTAAAGATTAGAAATAACAAAACAAATACGGTTGAATGTTTCATAACGTGCGGTTTACTTTTTATGATTTTTTAATATTTTAGCGCTAGGGTATTAATAGTATTCTCTAATATAAAAAAAAACACAGCAATCTCTTTCTCAATCACGCCATTCTACTACCCGTATTGCTGTCGCGGGAGCATCAGCGAGTCCCTCGGCATCCTTTTGCACTGTAGACTGCACAAATAAAGCAACTTTACGTTTCTTTTGCCACAACTGGGTATCATATGTAGGTTCCCAAGCCCCTACCGACTGCTCACAAAGATCAATAATGTCATTTGCCTCTTGATGCATGCCATTCAACCTCAGTATCGAAGGTCGGTAACCGCGCTCTTGATCCCGAAAGACCAGCGTCAACATTATTTTATTATCTTTTCCGCGAACCAACACCTGGGGCCTGGCGATTGGAATATCCTTTGTTCCACCACCACTCAAACTAAAAGGTGTTTTTCTAAAATCAAAAGACCGGATCTTCCATTCACCCTCTTGTAAATAGATTACCTTATATTGCGGGATCTGTGTTCCTGCATCACGCCAGTAACTAGCGATAAAAGGATTCCCTTTTTCATCCGCAGCGATAGAGGTTTGATTAATCAATTCGTGCTGCTGGGGTATATGGGCCGCATACTCGACCGTAGATTCTTTCATGGGCAAATCGTACCGCATTCCATTACTCTTTTGCCAGGTTAATCCGCCATCTTTTGAACATGCATAAGCCATATCATGATTGCTTTCCACGTTGGGACTCTCCCGCCAGACCCAAGAAAGATGTATCGTCCCCCGACGATCCACATAACTTTGCCAATAGGCATTTCTCTGTCCCTCGCCATCAATCAGATTGCTATGCATCCGCTCCCATTTTTGCTGCTTACTATCGTACTTATTGACCACAAGATTACCGTGGCCGGATCCGCCGTCACGATATAAAAACAATAACTCGCCACTGGGTAACTTTAAGAATTCGGGGTAGGTTACCTTTGATTCATTTTTTCCTAGCATGGCTTGCTCATAACCCAGCACAAGACTATTCGGGTGAAGGGTACGTGCGTATCTCAACTTGCTGTCATGCTGATCCCAACAAACGTGGAGATATCCAGCCTTATCCACCATAATACTAATCACATTATGAGCATCCTTCACATGCCCGGTATAGCCGGTACGTCGCAACTTCCATACCTTGCCAGAAAGTAATCGCTGGCCTAAAACTACATATCCAGCTTCATCATAATAAGCGATATATTGGTATTTACCATTGCTGGTTAATGAATTTTTACGAAATACGGTTGTGTTGACTGTGTTCTTTGCCCAGCCATTTCCGACAAGCGTATTCTTAATTTTCTGCCCTTGTGCATTGTAAATAAACAAGAGACACGCGCAAGTGAGCATCCCCACTCTTACTAATTGATTTAGATATTGTTTCATTGAATTTTTTATACACTTGTTGAGCCCACCAGATCCTTTTGAAAGGAGACTTATTCCCGGAATTTGGGGTTATTGAATGGCTTTACCCTGATCTTTATGCCAGTCCTGTCCTGACCAGATACGCCGTGCACTCCAGTCGCTCGCTTCACTTGTCCAAAAAGAATCTCTGTCGGGTAATCCCAAAGGCAAAAAAATTACTGAACATAAATAGGGGCTCCCCTGATTATTGTATGGATCACCCAAGCCCGGCTGATTACCATACATACCCAGCGTCAACCAGCCATTTTCATACGTATTTGGGTTTTCGGTCGATTTTTTCAATACCGCAGACAGGGCAGCCTTCACCTGTCCTTCGCTAAGTTCCCCAGGGAGTCGTCTCTTGAACGCCATATCTGCAAGATGATGGAAAGCTGCCGCGCGATAGATTACGGACCTTCCTGTCGGAGGAAAACTACCGTCGGCATTGATCAACCGCTCCTGAATAATGGCATAGCGCTCATTTCGGAGCTTGATTTTTGCAAACATCCCATCATAGTTTTTAGTTTTCAACTGTATGAAATCCATAATTCCGGCCAAGAAGGGATGGATAACATAACTATTATAGTAATCAAACGCATAATGCGGACCATCCATATACATTCCATCTCCAACATACCACTGTTCCAATTGCTGCAGCGCATAATCAACGCGCATCACATCCCAATCATCCGAATATTTCGCTAAAAAAACTTCATTCATTGCTGAAAAGAGTAACCAATTTGAATAAGCCGGTCGAAATTGGCGCGTAATTTTTATAGATGCTACCAAATTCTTTTTTGTCTGATTGTCGATATGATCCCACAACCAAGGACTACGCATAAATCCCAAAGCGATAAACGAGGCATCAACAAGCTGTTGGCCACCGAGATCAAAACGCATAAAATCACGTGCATTGCTGTCCAAAGCATTTTTAAGTGCTTGAACAGTCCATGCTCTATATTGATCGCGTAACTTTATCTCTTCAGCCGAACCGCCATCCAAGGAAAGCCAGGGTGCTATGCCTGACAATACCCTTCCCAAGACTTCAACATATTGTACTTTGATGCGCTGTTCCTTATTATCCACGTGTTTAGAAGTCATTTGTGGCATAGTTAACCGCAGGCTATCATGGGCCAGACTGCGGAGAACGGGACGCAGCATATGATCCATTTCTTTAAGCCAAAAAGCTCTATCCGTCTCTTTTGTTGATGCAGGTTTCTTCTTCAAGCCCTGTCCAAAGACAGTATGGCCTGTCAGAAGAATAACAAAGAACAATAAAATCTTATTTTTCATTTTCAAATCCAATCTATTTTTGAACTAAATAACGATACATTTCCGAGCCGGCTAATAAAAACGCACCTACACCAAAAGGAGCTGTAGAGTTGGTATCCACCACCTGTCCGGGGATAGCTTTTTCACCAATAGGTTGTACATACCCAATTCTGCCATCGGGTTGTAAAGCGATCTCACTAAGATATTTCCAGCCTTTAACCGCAGCATCTTTAAATTTAAAATCGCTTAGCAAGCCATTATTTATTCCCCAGAGCAACCCATAAGTAAAAAAAGCCGTTCCGCTTGTTTCCCTGCCGGGAGCATGCTCGGGATCTAACATGCTTCGAGTCCAGAATCCCTCCTGCTGTTGGCAATTAATGATAGCGGCCGCCATATCCTTAAAGCGCTCCTGATAGTAGGTATAATGTTTATCCTCCTGAGGTAGATCTTGAAGAACCTTTGCAAATGCAGCGAACACCCAGCCATCGCCACGAGCCCAAAAATCCTTTTTGCCATGTAAACTCTGGTGTTTGGGGAAGACATATTTTGCATCGCGGTAATACAATTTCTCTTCCCGATCAAACATGATACTATCGGCATATTGTAAATAAGCATACATCTTATCCAGATAAAGTGAATTGCCTGTCAATTTGTACATTTTAGCCATCACGGGCATCACCATATACAAACCATCGGCCCACCACCAATAGTCCTGTTTATTGGAGTGGATCTGATATTCCATCACTTCCTGAGCACGTGCAATCTTTTCAGGGCTTGGCGATAAATGATAGAGATCGATATAGGTTTGAAAACAAATTTGCCAGTCACCAAAAAGAACGTGTTCGTCTGTTTCCCCATAGTTGTATTTCCAAAGTTGCGTATTGGTAGACTTGGCACCTTTCCAATCATTGTATCTGGCCCAATCCTCAGCATATTTTAAGTCGCCCGCTGATTTTGAAATCTTATAGAATTCCATATTTCCGGTATGATAAGCTGCCTGATCCCAAAAAGCCCAAACCTCGGGCTTATGATGAGACTGCCAGTATTGATTTGCCTTACTTAGCTGAGCAAGTACGGTTTCTTTGTTCAGTTGCTGTCCAAATGAAAAATGTCCTACAAACAATAGACATAAGATTAAATTGATCCGCATATATTTAGATGTATAGTATTTTTTGATAAACGAGCACAAAAGCTACTTTAAATTGGTTTGTACACTATTTAATGGATACACTCATTACTTTCTTCTCGATTTTTTTTGCTTTATAAAGCAACAATGTTAGCTGTAATACAGGCCCTTTTATATAAACGTACAATATACACTTATTTTAAAAAACAATCGTATCTTTAGCCATACAATCTTCAATTTGACTGTTTTCAATTGCAAATAGTCGTTTTCAAGATAATAACCTATGATAAGGATAAATCGATAATTTTACCTGATATCGGAAATACCATACGAACAAAACTGCTAACATGCCTAGTTTCAACAGACTCCCATATTCTCGTCAGGCCTTAATCCTGGTATTCGTTCTCATCCTTGTTCACTCAAGTATGCTGAGCCTAGCACAATTTCCCAAGGAGATGAATAGAGGTTTATCCAATAGTTCGGTGAAATCCATATTTCAGGATAGTCAGGGCTTTATGTGGTTCGGTACCTTCGACGGGCTTAACAGATTCGACGGTTACGATATAAAAACCTATAGAAACCAGCTAAATAACGAAAATAGCATTCCGCATAATTATATCTATTGTATAGCAGAAGACCACAATAAAAAATTGTGGATAGGAACCGGTCAAGGGATTGGAACCTACGACCGAAATTTTGATACCTTCTCCCGTTTAAATTATAGAGACCAAAAATCGAAACGGTTATATCATCTCAACGCTGACACAAAATCCATTCAAATCGATAGTGACAATAATATTTATATAGGCACAAACGGCTGGGGGCTATTTTACAAAAGTCATAAAGAAGCATATGCCATGCAAATCGCTTTTAAAGATTATAAATCGAACCTATCCAGCTTATACTACCATGTATCCGCCACACATATTGATGCGGCAGGCGGGGTATGGGTTTTTATAGAGGGAAGCGGATTATATGCTTTCGATAAAAAAACACAGCAGTTGCATCTTGTATCAAAGGTTATTACCAGTGCAACCTCTATGGTTAGTACAAACAGCGGTGAACTCTTTATTGGTAATTACGAAGGATTATTTGTTTGGAAAATCAAAGACGGCATGCTTTCGACATTGTATCCGCAGGAGCTTAAATCGAGTCAGATCAATATGCTGACGTTGGAAGGACAAAACAAACTTTGGATAGCCACCCAAAACAATGGCATTTTTATACTTAACCTATCTCATGGAAATGCAGAAAACAAAAGTAATCTACAGCCTGTTCAATTTTCACTGAATAGCAAGACCATTTATACGGTTTACATAGACTCCCAGCGTAAAATATGGATCGGCACCGGAAAGGGCGGCATTGAGACGATTGATAACAATGGCTATAAATTTAATTATTTACAGCAGAAACATTATGCGGGATTTAACTTGGCGCACAAATTTGTCCGTTCTTTTGTTGAATATGATAACAAGATCTGGATTGGTACCGAAGGCAATGGTCTTTATGCATGGGATAACAAGACCAATCAGGTTCAGTCATTTCAAAAAGGGCCACAGCAATTGCCAGACAATACGGTAAACCATCTTTTGACTGGAACTAATGGAGAATTGTGGATCGCAACCGAAATGGGCATTGCGCGTTACATAAAGGGCTCGGGTTTTAAATATTATGTTTGTAGAACGCCAACTGGGGTTCTAAATACAACTGGGGTTCTAAATAACAGTATACAGTTACTTTTTAAGGATCAGGATGAAAAGATCTGGGCAGCGACATTTTCCGAGGGAAGAGTATATACATATAATCCGACAAGCGACCAATTTGAAGTATTCAGCGAAGACATCTATGATATCAATTGTATGACTGATGATCAGAAAGGTAATATCTGGATGGGGAATTACAATGAGATTATACAGCTAAACAAGCAGACGAAAAAAATCTCCAGATATTTAATCGGAAAACCTGTTCGTGCCATTCAGCTCGGAAAAAACAACAGACTTTGGCTGGGAACAGAAGGAAAGGGGCTCTTGGCATTTGATATCAGTTTAAAAAAGATTGTCGAAAATTATTCCACAAATGAAGGATTGAGCAACAATGCCGTACTTAATATTTTGGAAGATAAAACTGGAAAATTGTGGTTAAGCACCTTTAATGGGCTTTCGAAGTTCGATCCTTCCACTAAAAAATTTGTACGGTACGAGGAAACTGACGGACTTCAAAGCAACGAATTTTCCTATGGGGCAGCTCTTAAGCTCAAAGACGGCCATCTTCTTTTCGGAGGGAACAACGGTTTTAACATCTTTGACGCCGATAGCATTAAACTGAAAATTTATGAACCTGCCTTAGCTATCACAAGCCTTAAAATTAACAATAAAAAGATTGCCGACCTGAGCGACCGGGTCGATATTGGAAAAGATCATAGCATTCATAAATTGACGCTCCCCTACAATCAATCCACTTTTTCGCTGGAGTTTGCAGCCCTGGAGTTTGATTCCCCACAAAAGATAAAATACAGGTATCTATTGGAAGGATTGGACAAAGGATGGAACGATGCAGGGTCTACCCGATCAATAAATTACAACGGTCTGCATGAAGGCACTTATATCCTTCATATTCAATCGACCGACTCGGAAGGCAACTGGACGAATAAACAGATTAAACTCGAGATTCAAATTCTTCCGCCTTGGTATAGAAGCTGGTGGGCCTACCTGCTTTACACGCTGGCTATTGCCTATATAGGACTATGGTATCTGCGCTATCGGAAAAGGCAAATCGCTTTAAATTACGAGATACAGCTTTCAAAATTTACCATTCAGAAAGAAAGAGAGCTCAATGAGAAGAGGCATGCATTTTTCACAAATATATCGCATGAATTTAGAACACCACTGACCTTAATTATTAATCCGATTAAAGATCTGCTAAAGACCAAAAACGAGTCCAAGGACAGCGCTTCCCTTCAGATTGTGCATAGAAATGCCAAAAGACTGTTGAGCTTGGTGGATCAGCTGCTTGTATTTAGAAAAACAGAGGACGGTGCCGAACAGCTCAAAATCAGTATTTTTGACTGCCAAAGCTTTATGAAAGAAATATTTCTATATTTCGCTGCTCAGGCAAAATTGCAAAATATAGATTACCAGTTTCTGGAAAATTCCGATCCGATTTATGTCAATGCTGACAAAGAAAAAATTGAGATCATCTTATGCAATCTCATATCAAATGCCTTTAAATTTACGCCTTCCAATGGTGCTATCCATATTGCCTTATCGCAACAAAGTCGGGAATTAAGCATTCAGATCAAAGATTCGGGACAAGGTATCCCCGAACATCTTGGCGATAGGATATTTGACAAATATTTTTCGGATCCACTCAATGGTCCCAAAAAACAAACAGGATTCGGGATTGGGATGTACCTTGTCAAAACTTTTGTTGAAATGCACGCCGGAACAATAAGTTACACGAGTTCAGCAACAGCGGGAACAACATTCGACCTCGTTTTGCCTATCTTAGCAAAACAAACCCCAGCCGAAGAACCTTTGGCAGATGTAGCGCTTTACAACGAGTCGGGAATTCAAATGCTATACGATTCGCAAGTGGCGACGGAAACCGTTCCCTTATTCCCGACAGCGATATCAAGCAAAAAATTCAGTGTCTTATTGGTCGACGACGACGATGCTATCCGCAGCTACCTTACCGACATTTTTAAGGTAGAATACTCGGTCTATAATGCCCATAATGGTGTTCAGGCACTCGATATGATCAAGCAAAAACAACCTGATCTGGTCATAAGTGATATTATCATGGAAGGGATGGATGGATTGTCACTTTGCAAAGCCGTAAAATCTAATGCTGCACTCAACCATATTCAAATCATCCTACTTACCTCAAGTACCTCTGACAGCACTAAATTGGCCGGAATTCAATATGGTGCCGATGATTATATCCATAAGCCATTTGATTCGGAAATATTGTTGCTCCGGGTCAAAACATTACTACAGAACAAGAAGAACCTTCAGGACTTTTTCTTTAAAGCGATTACGCTACAGTCCAATGAGCTAAAGATACCGATCACAGACAAGCTATTGATAGAACGGTGCATTGAGATTATTGAAGAGAACCTGTTGGAAGAACTGACTGTAATAAGTCTTGCCGAAAAAACAGGCATGAGTCATTCTTCACTCTATAAAAAAATTAAAACTATTTCAGGCAAATCGATCAATGAATTTATCAGGTCGGTACGACTAAAAAAAGCAGCCGAAATGCTCATATTGACGGATTCAAAAATTAATGAAGTAGCTAACTTAACAGGTTTCTACGACCAACGCTACTTTAGACAGCAGTTCAGCAAATTGTTTGGCCATACACCTTCCGACTATGTCAAAAAGTATCGAAAAGCGTTTCAGAATGAATTCCATGTCGATCGGCCTTAGTCTGAATTGCCGAAAAATAAAATAAGCCCTGTACAACAATTACGAACAGCTGTTGCTGTACAGGGCGTTATATTTATTCGACTGGTTTTATGATAAAGGAGAATGTATAATTTTTATAAGGCAATGTATATTCATTCAGCGGCCATGCTCCCCAACTATTGATTCCACCCACACCCATTTGTCTGAGGTCAATATTAAGTTGCGTTTGCTTTCTTTTAACAAGGTCAGCTGCATGACGTTGTTGTCGCTTGAGACCATCGTCCAAATCTTTGTCAAAGTAATGCAAAGCGCTCATACTAAATGTAGAATCAGACGTAAAGAACAATCCCCGACCTTGTTTATTTTTTATTTCCATCCATCTGATATCGGTCTTATTGCCGGTCTCCTGTGGCATTACATAGGGGAAATACTGTTGATCAACGGTCTGTTTATAAATTCCGACATGTGATGCAAAATTACGATCGATGTAGTTCTCCTCTGGTCCCCTACCGTAGTAATTAATCGCCTCAAAGCCAGATGGCATAATCCATTGCATACCGAAACGTGGCAGAACTGCAACCTTTTTTGTGGTGTCGGCAAGGAATGACTGAGAAACACGCATTTCACCTAATTGATTAATGCAGTATTTCATTTCTAGTTGCCCATATACCTGAGGCATCTGGTAGGTCGCATATACATAGGCCAGGCTATCGATTAATTCGGATCTAATTTCAAGCAGTTCAATCGAATCCGCAACCAGTTTCCAAGGTTTCAGTTTTTCCGGCGTATTGGCACCGAAATCGTTATCATTCGGCGCACGCCAGAAATTAGTCTTAAATAGCGCATGTTCATCCAAAAAATCCTGTCCTTTATAATGATATTTCGCCAACCATCCTGATTTAAGGTCAAACTCCATCAGTAGCTGTTTTGCCGTGACAATCAGATTTCCATCTTTTCGCGCTGTCTTGATTTTGCCCTGTGCCAAAATAGCTGTTTTAGGCTGAAAAGAGCCCCCCAGAGGTAACTGTTCAGTTGCAATAAGATGCCCCATAGGAAGTAAAGCCTCGGCTTTTTTCAATCGATAAGTCAGATTCAGAAATTTTTCCCCCGGAATATCTGCTTTATAAGGAATCGATAGTACAGCAGATTGTTGAGGCAACACATTCAAATGCTTGATTAAACCAGATTGCGTTTTTTTTCCGTCAACAATAAGCTCCCATTGAAGTTCAACATTTTCAAGTCCAGTAAAAAAACGTTCATTGTAAACCTGTATCTTTTTCTCGTTCAATAGGCTACTATGGATATCTTGATATACTTTTTTCATTTCCCAAGCATGTGGATAGGGTGTTCTATTGGCATAAAAAATTCCTTTGGAAGCATAATTCCAGTCCGTTATGGCTTCTTTAGGTTCATAATCTCCGCCATAGGTATATACCGTATCGCCTTTAGCATTGGTTTTAACAAAACATTGGTCCACAAAATCCCAGATATATCCGCCTTGAAATATTCCTTTGTTTGCCCGAATGATGTCCCAATAATCCTTAAAGTTTCCCAATGAATTCCCCATGGCATGTGCATACTCACATTGAATAAAGGGTCTTTGAGGCTTTGGGTTACGCGCTGCATAATTTTTCATTGCGGATGGACTTGCATACATAGGTACAATCAGATCCGTATTCCAGTCAAATCTTAATTCCCCATAATTATTCACTGCCCTTTCGTATTGTACAGGGCGACTTTTATCGAGCTCTTTCATCCGGAGGTAGGCCCGATAGAAATTGTAGCCATTTCCGGCTTCGTTGCCCATACTCCAAATAATTACGCTAGGATGATTCCGATCGCGCTGAATAAGGCGTTCAACACGAGCAACATGTGCTTTCTCCCAGGTCGGCCTATTGGCCATCGTATAGGACAGGTCATAACCCATGCCATGTGATTCGATATTAGCCTCATCAATTACATACAATCCATATTGGTCACAGAGCTGCAACCAATATTCGGCATTGGGATAGTGGCTGGTACGAACAGCATTGATATTAAATTTTTTCATGAGCTGTATATCGCGCAACATACTTTCTTTCGAGATCACATGACCAGTAACGGGATCTGTTTCGTGCCTGTTTATTCCCTTGACAAGTATAGGCTGTCCATTAACGAGCAACAGACCTTCTTTGATCTCAACCCTACGGAAGCCCACTTGCTGGGGAACGATCTCGCTGAGTTTGCCCTTAGGGTCTGTAAGTTTAACAGTCACCTGGTATAAATTTGGCATTTCGGCCGACCATAGTTCAGGATGGTCTATGGTCTGTTCAATATCCACTTCCTGTCCGTCGACTTTAACAGTTGCAATTGACACAAGCCGACCGTTTCTATGAAGTGTAACCTCTGCCATTAGATCCCCATGACTGGCCTGGTTAAAGATCAGCTTAGTATTTAACTGTCCTTTATCAAAGGCATCATTGAGGGTCGGCGACAATTGAATATCACGTAGATGCACTGGTTGCCGAACCAGCAGATAACAATCTCGCGTAATTCCACTAAGGCGCCACATATCCTGATCCTCCAAATAATTTGCGACTCCCCATCGCATGACACGCATTGTAATTAGATTTTTTCCTTTTCTCAAATATGCTGTTATGTCAAACTCGGATGGTAATTTGCTATCCTCCCCATACCCGACATATTGGCCGTTTACCCAAACAGATAGATTCGATTTGGCTGCCCCAATATGGAGAATTACGGGCTTTCCCTGCCAATCCTCGGGAATAACTACCTCACGGCGATACACAGCCGTAGGGTTGAAATCCATCGGCACAATTGGTGGATTTGGTTTCCCGATTAAATAGGTAAATTCAAAACCGGAGGTAGTATACATCGGGAAACCGTATCCATTGAGTTCCCAGTTTGCAGGCACCTGAAAATTATCCCAATGACGATCGTCATAAGTTAATGATTCAAAGTTAGCAGGTAGTTTTGAAGGGCTATTTACCCATTTAAATTTCCAGGAACCATTCAAACTTAAATACGCAGAGGATTCACGCCAATCGCTGTTGATGATCTGAGACGTATGCGGAAAGGTCACAAAATCTGTATGCATGGGCAGCCGATTTTCTTCGGTAATCGTTTCATCTAACCAAGGGATCCCTTTTCGGACAACAGTATCTTGCTGTTGCATTTTATTCCGCTCATAAGTCAAGGTAATACTGGATTGCGGATACCCCAAAGTGAAGACACAGCTATAGAGTAGAATAAGCACTAATTTATTCAGAGATTGCATTTTTTATTATTTATCGATTAATAAATCATTTCAAAAAAGATTGATTTGTTTAACTGAATCTAGGTTAAATACAGCTATATGATCGAACTAATGAAATACACTTAAATCCCACTGATCCTTCCAATTTATCTGTACTTTTTCATTCTGGAGATCAACCGGTAGCCAGATATATCTGCTATCCATAAGATCTTTGGGATTCCAGCGGTCGGCCATAAAGATAAAGGAATCC
>NZ_DKSP01000008.1:0-42249 GCF_002472745.1 Sphingobacterium sp. UBA7253
AATCAACAAGGTTATTTCCTTTCAAGGAAATAACCTTGTTGATTTTTATATAGGTAGCAGCAAAGTACAAACTGGCTTTGGCCGATTTATATTTTTTGTGAGCAATATATAAAACCGTAATTTTTCCAATAGTGGAATGGACATCCTATAAGATTTTGGCATAAAAAAAGCACCGGAGTTTTCCGGTGCTTTTTTAGTTCAGAAGTTCAATAAAGACAAGTGAGTTAATTATTTTATGCTATAGGTTACGTTTGCCATTGTCAACCAAGGCGAGGTAAATCGTATATTAATTGTATCGCCCGATTTGCCCAAAGCCTGAACATACACGATCATTTTTCCATGATAAACGCGCTGTTTATTATCGGTATAGTCGCCCATATCTGCATTGTTCCCCGCTTCCATACCCAGTAATCGCGCATGTCCAGCAATATCACAGGTGATTTCATCTTCCGAAAGGACCACAGGAAGTCCCTTGTTATCCACCACTTGCAAGGCAACCTGCAAAATGCCACCGCTCTCAATCGCTTTCCCTCCTATCACCGTCGCCTGAATCGCCGCCGGACGTTCACTGGATTCGATAGTGTGCCGAACTACTTCTTTTTTATTCGTGTCCAGACCAACAACCTCTAGTTTACCAGCTGCATAGGGAATATCCCAAAAGATGATACCTGTCTTCTCATCGTAATTTTTCTCTTCGCCAACAACCTTACCATTAAGCTCCAATCGCGCCTGAGGGCTATTGGTGTAACAGACCACCCTGATTTGCTGTCCCTCCTGATAGTTCCAAATTGGCCAGGCATCCACGGAGGGCGCTTCATTTTTCCGTTGTCCTTGCTCGGATTCCAACGCAGACCAAACATCGGTAGTCGTTGCTCCGCCCTTCAATGGATAGGTTCCCAAATAAGCCATTGGTTTATCGGACCACAGCGATTGGCGGTAATAACCCCTCGGTTTAATAAAACCTGCGAAATCCAGCAGTCCCGAATAAAATCCACGTGAAGGCCAACGCCCCGACTCTCCGAGATAGTCAATACCCGTCCACAAGAACTGGCCAAATATATGCTTGTTGTCGCGTACGGCAAGCCATGCCGGAAGATCGTGCCGATTCTCACTTCCGAAAATCACGCGTGCTGGATAGCGCTGATGATCCAGTTGATAACGACTTTCGGTATAATTGTACCCTGCAATGTCGAGTGCCCCCGGATAGGCCGTTTCGTTGGACATAGCCACACCTGCAAGCCCTGCTGTAACAGCTCTGCTTTTATCATATTTTTTCACAACCGCAACCAAGCGTTTCGCTATATCACCCAATCGCATCGCATCTGGTGCATCCTTTTTGTATCCGCCATACGAAGCCTGTGTAAAACCACCCTCTTTCTTCTCGCCGTTAAGGACAGGATGTGAATAAGGGTCATTTGGATAATCCACTTCATTCCCTATACTCCAGGCGAAAATCGAGAGGTGATTGCGATCCCGTTTGACCATATCTGCAAGATCTTGCTCTCCCCAGCTTTCAAAAAAGTCATACGATCCCTCAAAACCGGGCGTTCCGACATTCCAGCCCTGCAGCCATTTCCGTTTTGGAAATTCCCATTCATCAAATGCCTCATCCATAATCAACAGCCCCAACTCGTCACATAAGGTGTAAAGCGAGGATGCTTGCGGATTATGACTGGTTTGAATGGCATTGACACCCAAAGATTTTAATGTCTGCAGCCGCCGACGCCATACCTCGGTATACATTTCAGCACCCAGCACACCGGCATCGTGATGTAGGCACACGCCTTTGACTTTCATCCATTCGCCGTTTAAAGCAAAGCCCTTGTTTGGATCAAATGTAAAAGTTCGGAAGCCCGTTTTGATTGCCGACTGATCAATTTGCTTTCCATTTTGCAATACGCTTGTCCGCAAGGTATATTGATTGGGTTGATCCAAGCTCCACAATTTAGGGTTTGCAACCGTCAATTGCTGCTGTATCGTCGCTTTAGCGGCAGCATCAATCTTCACTTTCTCCGATTTATTAGCGACAACTTTCCCTGCGGCGTCAATCAACTCCTGCACAACGGTAACCGCACTGCCGTTGGACGTACTATTGACAACGGTCACTTCGGTATTTAACATTCCTTTCCCTTGCTTTAGCTCGGGATAGGCATATACTCCCCATTGATCAATATGCAAGGGATTGGCCTTTACAAGCCAAACGTCACGATAAATGCCCGATCCCGTGTACCATCTTGAATCGGCACTTTTACTGTGGTCGACCTTAACAGCGATGGTATTTTCTTTTCCAAACTCAATATATGACGTGATATCATAAGAAAAGGATATATAGCCGTTGGGGCGTTTTCCAACAGATTTGCCATTGACAAACACCTCGCTTCGGTTGTATACCCCCTCAAAATAGATAAATATTTTTTTGCCCTGATCTGCCATAGGTATCAGGAGCTGTTTTTGATACCAGCCAATACCACCCGGTAAATAGCCTGTCGCGCTGGCTAAACTTGGACTGAGGGGGTATTTTACGCCCCAATCATGGGGCAAACGGACCTGCTGCCAAGCTCCACGCTTCGTTTCTGCGCTGGCCTGCCCCTCGATATCACCCAAATGGAAACGCCAGTCTGAATTGATCGCTTCGGCTTCACCAAATCCAGCCTGTGCGTATAGGCCACTGATGCCCATACCAATAGAAACAGCTAAGACGGATAGTTTTTTTATGAGATTATTCATTTTACTTTTTGCATTAGGTTCAAGTGATTAAAGCGTTGGAACAACAGGCAAGACATGGCCCTGATCATCAAAATACAAACGATCCATGCATACCTCCCGGTTAAATCCTGCTGCGTCGCCCATATCAATACCTTTGGGATAATTGAATCGATGGTAAACAATATACCATTCGTCTTTACCGGGAATCTGCAAAATCGAATTATGCCCAGTGCCATAGATCCCTTTCGCAGAATCTTTTTGTAAGACTAAATTATTAGCCGGAACAGTGATCGGTCCATCAGGGGAAGTTGCAGTTCCATAGCGTACCCGATAATTTTCACTCCGGGTATCATCTTCTGACCAAAAGAAATAATAGCGTCCTTTGCGGTAGACAACATAGGCACCTTCGCGGAATGTCTTATCGGGAGTGAGTACCTTTACTGTATTTTTTTTGATGGAAACCATATCTTTGTTGAGTTCAGCAACAGCCAGATAGCCATTTCCCCAATACAGATAGCTTTTTCCAGATTTGGGATCGTTAAACACCGCCGGATCAATCTCCTGCCCGCCATTGACACCCTCAGGCTTAAAATCGATCAGCGGTTTTCCCGCGTCCTTAAAAGGCCCGGTAGGTAAATCAGCCACCGCAACACCGATCTTTTGCGCTGCTGTAAAATAATAATAGTACTTATAATCGTTCTTGACTTTCTTTTCCGTAATTGTAGGTGCCCATGCATTTCGAGGTCCCCAGGCAACATCTTTTTTCAGGTCCAAAATCACCCCTTCATCTTTCCACTGATTGAGATCGGAAGACGAGAAGGTCTTGAAATAATAGCCCCCCCAGCCGTCAAAACCATCACTCGTTGGATAGATATAGTATTTTTTTGTTTTATTGGAATAGAGTACATCCGGATCGGCATAAAAGCCATCCAAAACGGGATTCTTTCTGAATGCGAATTCTATATCTTTGGGTTTCCCCCATTTGGAGGTCAAGTCCAAAAGTTCTTGTCTTGAAATAGGAATAATGGTCCCATGACGTGGATGGAAATCCATGTCAATTTGATGGTCGATTACTTTAAAACGATCAAGGTCTTCAGAGATGCAGAATTGGTACTTCCCTTTACCATAGACATCATACATAAGGATATATTTATCCGATTGATTGAGTTTAAAGACACTGGATCCTTCCACAGCATCATTGGTTTGCTGTTTATAACCCGGCTGTTCAATCCATTTCCCCGAAGTCAGTGAATCGGTTATCGCCAGCTTAATGCCATTTCCATGTCCTTCAGTTTTGTAAAAAAGGTAGAACAAGCCATTCTTTGCAATAATATCGCCATCGATACAGGATTTACCATTTTTTGGAAGAAACAGCACTTTAGGTTCGTTTTCAAAATCTGTAAACTCCTTATTAGCATAAGCATAGTAGATGATATCCGGACCATTTCCGTGCTGCATGGACCAGTACACCATGTATTTACCGACCGAAGGGTCATATATAGTCTGTGGTGCCCATACTCTTTTCAACGCTTCCTGACCTTTGAAACGCTGCTGGATATCGATTGCCTGATGAGACCAATGCACAAGGTCTTCGGATTTTAGCAGGATCAAACCCCGATTGGAATCCCAGCCTTTGGAGGAGGTCATGTCGGTGAGCACCATATAAAATGTTTTCCCATCTTCGCCACGGAGAATATGGGGATCCCGTACACCACCAGTCTTGCTGATCGCCTTCGAATCCAGGATAGGCTGGTTTTCATTTAAGGCTCTGTAGGTATAGCCATCTGTGCTAATCGCAAAACAAACCGCTTCATCTGCGACAGCATTACCTTTGAAATAGGCAAATAAATAACCTGCAAAATCTTTGTCCGTAGGTCCGCTGCGATAAGCCTGAGCAAAAACGCCGCATGTAGCATGTATTAAAAATAAGGTAACTAAGATTGAAATTTTGTTTTTTTTCATGAAGGTTTAGTAGAATAAATAAGCATTAGACCATTTTTTTTGCATCTTTAAAAGCCACGGAATATGATCCCGTGGCTTCGTAATCCGGCAATTTTACTTGCCATCAGCACCTATTTTAAAGCTATTTTTTGAACTGCCGTATAGTAGTACTCTCCAGATACCGTAGCTTTCACCCCTATTCGGACAAACACATAATCGAGGTTTTTCAGGTTGTCCGGCAATTCACCGACGATACTTGTCGGTTGACCAAAAGCAACATTAGCCAAATTGGCATCCACACGTAGCTCGCGTTGTACCTGATCTGTTAAAACAGATTTACCGAGGTAAAGTCGCACAAACTCCAAATTTGCCGTACCTACTATTCTATTAACCGTAAAGTTAGCAGTAATACTGTTATTATTTTTTTGAAAAGAATCGTTTGTCACCGTGAAATAGGGTGTTACAGGCACATCAATTGTCGTATTGCCCTTCACTTGCACCAAAACCGTATCGGTTGCCTGTTGTAGCCATGGTGAATCTCCTTTCCGCACCAATTTGTATTCACCATCAAAAAGACTAACAGAAAAAGAGCCGTCCTGATCAAAATATACGGGTATTGCTGAGCGAAGCGGATACCCATCCTGCCATAATTCCAATTGAGGCCCATTATTCCGAACGCCAATCGCCTTTCCTTCATAAACAACGCGTCCCGAAAGCGTTGATTTTGGGGCTTCAAAATTATCATATTTACAACCTACAACGAGTAGGCTTGCAAAAGCTACCAATAAGCTTAAAAATTTTATTTTCATGGTACAACTAGATTAATGGAATGGATTTCTAACTATTTTAGGATTTTTATTAATGACATCCTGACTAATGGACGCATAATAATTGGCCATACGGAAAAAGCGTGCCTTTCTGAAACGCGCAGGTCTTACCCGTTCATAGATATACTTACCGTCATCGGCATGCCCTGGACGCACGACACGATAAGCATATAGTCCATATACAACAGCGTTGGGATCATTTTCCGATCCGTCCCACACCAAATGTGCAATACGCCATCTTTTAAGATCATAGTAACGATGATCTTCAAAAGCAAGTTCGACACGACGTTCGTTCCGGATAATATCCATTGTTAGGTTACTAACGCTATTGGCCGGAAATCCTGCTCTTTCGCGTAATTTATTGACGTAAGTTCTAGCGTCCACGGTCTGTCCCAGCTCAAATGCAGCTTCTGACGCGTTGAGGTAAATTTCACCAAGACGAAACCACGGCCACCAGTTAGCAGCTGATGTACCGCGTGTACTGGCTGCCGGCGCATCACTGACAAATTTACGGATATAGAAGCCGGTGTTGCTGACGTCCTGTGCGTCATAAAGCGGTCCATCAAAGCCGGTCCACAAACCACCACTCGCATAATTCTGTCCCAGTTGTGGCGCTGCTGTAAACTGGTAAGCTCCATTCGTCCCCCAAGTTGCCACTCCAGCTTGAATACTCACAGCACGTCCGCGGAAAGAAGTTCCCGGATAAATCACAGTCCCAAACAAACGAGCATCTTTATTCGCAAAAATATCGTTGATATTTTGGTAGGCGACGTAATTTCCTGCGCCGTTTTTATCATGTAGTGTACCTTTGCTACCGTCTAGATAATCAAAACTTTCTACAAGACTCAATGAAGGAGAAATCGTCGATGACGACTCATTGTCTTCGGTCAGACTTCTGACGATATTGTCATAAGCAAAGCGGTGAACTTTTAAACTCGTGACAAAATCCTTGGCAAAGATGACTTCAGCACCAGTTTTCTTATTGAGCATATCATAAAAATTGGCACCTTTATCGGCATTCTCATTATAAAGCGCATAGGGGCCATTCATAATTTCCTTGGAAGCAGCCAGTGACTTGGTATAATACCCCGTCGCCATATTGGCTGGAATCCCCACTTCTCCTCCGGCAGTCGTTATCGGTGAGGCCATTAGATTATTATATTTCGCGATGGACGCCGCATAAAGCATTGCCCGACTTTCCAAAGCTAATGCTGTATACTTGTTGGCTCTGGTCTTACTGGCATTATAGACGGCAAGATCTTCCTTGATCTCTTCCAATTCTTTGTAAATAAAATCGTAGACTTCATACTCCTTGGCACGTGCCACCTGCAATGGTGTTGGATCACCGCTAAAGTCATAGATGAGCTGGGTTGTAACGATCGGAACCCCACCCATGCGTTTGACGAGCTCAAAATAAACGAAAGCGCGGATGAAGCGTATTTCGGCTTTATACTGCTTGCGTTGTGCATCAGACAATTGTGTACTGAACTGATCGATATTTTCGAGGGAAAGATTCAGATCCCGAATCAATCCATAATCCCAATAGCGACCGTAATCGTCACCAAACTGATAATCATTACGCCAGTTTTGATCGCGATGTCCCGACCACATGGCATCATCCAATTCGGTCATTCCTCCTGTATTGAAAACACCATGTAGCGTTGGCATTCTATCGTAATAATTGGCGACGAGTGAAGTCAACAGTTTTGGGTCATTCCAAAGCTGTGCATCGGTAATCAATGATTTTGAATCCCGGTCAAACCAATCGTCGTGATTGCAGCTGCTCAACGAGGACAAGGTCAATAAAGCAACTCCTATATATGTAAGTTTAAATCGTAGTTTCATGTTAAAAAGTCATATTAAATCCAACCATAAATACCCTTTGCTGTGGATATACTACTGCTGCTCTCGCTTCGATCTCGGGATCAATCTGGTAGTCTTTGACATTGTCAAAAGAAATCAAGTTTGAGGCATTGATATAGAACCGTATTTTTTCGGCCTTTATCTTTTGAATCCATGCTTTTGGCAGATTGTATCCAACCTCCAGGTTGCGGACACGCAGGTAACGTACATTGGTCAACCAAAAATCACTATTTCGACTATTGGGACCCGAGTTGCCGTTACGAATCGCAGGGTAGCGTCCCGGAATCCATTCGCTGTTTGGATCATAAGGGTCTTTGCGATGCCATCTATCTTCAAGTAGATAAGCTGGAGAATTACCCCCACCATGGAAGGCATTACGTAATTCATAATCCTGAAACCAGGATTGCACCGCACCACCGGCCAGATCAATATTTAAGTTGATGCCTTTCCAGTCAAGTCCTATCCGACCACCGAAGCTCATCATCGGTGCCCAACCCGTCGGATAACCGATCGGACGCTGATCCATATCATTGATAACCCCATCGCCGTTTACATCTTTATAAATCAGATCACCAGGAAGTTGCGTCCTATTGTTCTGACCATCATTATTGATCGGATGGTTGCGGATCTCTTCTTCCGACTGAAATCGTCCAACTACTTGGTATCCCCACCATACTCCGCCCCAGCGGTCTTCAATCGAGTTACGGTATTCATTCCACGAATTACTGAAACGAGGCTTATAGGTTTCTAGGTCACGATAACGTGAAAAAGTCATATTCCCACTGACAACATAGTTAAGCTCACCGACCTTATCGGTATAGGTAATGATACCTTCGGCTCCATAATAGCCGTTCTTACCGAGGTTTTCATTGGGAAGATCATAACCGATTTCGGCTGGTAATAGGACATCGTAACGTTTGCCAGGATATCCAGTACGGATAATTTTAAAGATATCGGCCGTCAATGTCAGCTTATTTTTCAGCAGTGTCGCATCGATACCCATGTTATAATTGGTGTTTTTAACCCAGGAGAGGTTGCGAACTGGTAAACCTCTAGGCTGTACCCCGGGCACATAGGCTCCGTCTAAGACAGCACTTCCAGCCGCCCAATTATACCCGGCAAGGTAATCGTGCATTCCCACGCCCTCTTCAAGTCCTGTTTGTCCGATCGAACCACGGATTTTAAGGTCACTCACCACAGATTTTAAGGATTTAAAGAACCCTTCATCCGAAATACGCCAACCTACCGATGCTCCTGGAAACAATCCCCAGCGTTTACCTTCATAATATTTAAAGGAACCATCATAACGGCCCAGTACCTCCAGAAGATACTTGCCCTTGTAGTTGTAGTTGATACGGCCAATATATCCAGCCCGAGCCTCGTAAGCCCATTCATCGGCCAAACTATTGAGCTCCGACAGTCTTAACAACGGAATATAATTGTTTGAAGGATTTGCGCCCAATGCCTTATACGTCCGGTCCCAATCTGAACGCTCATAGCCTAACATTCCCGCGAAAGTATGATCGCCGATCTGCTTGTTATAATCGATCTGGAACTGTGCAAAGCGAGAAACAATCTCCCTCGTGGTATCGTAACGCCAGCCAGCATCACTTCCACCAGTACGCTTATAGGCATTATTTTCGTACCGATATACATCATAGGTATATTGGAAGCCTTCAAATTTATTGTTGGTATAGTTGTAAGAAACAGTTCCTTTTGCCGACAAACCAAAATTTGTCTTATAGGCCGCAAAGAGATTCACATTTCCAGCAAGGTATTTATTGTCTTTATAGCCGGCAATATCGCGACTAAAGAGAGCCGGGTTATAGGGAAAATCATTGGTATGATTGATATATTCCGGATTGTCATTTGCGTAGGGACCTACAGTCGGCCTATTTTTCATAATAGCCAAAATAGACGAGAAGTATCCATCCCCACCTGGTAAGCCAACATCCTGTGTGCCCTCATGTCTTCCTGAAATCTGCGTCCCGACAGTAAGTCCTTTGAGTACCTCAGCTTCCATATTGGCCTGGAAATTGGTTCGCTTATAATTGAAATCCTTGATCATTGCATCCTGATTGAGGTGGCCCAATGACAGGAAGTAATTGGATTTTTCATTTCCACCGGTAACATTGGCATTGATGTATCGCTGTGGAATATTCTTACGGATCACCATGTCATAATAATCATAGCCTTGGTAGCCGGGCTCTGTCCCTGCCTGCCATTTCGCCAACTCCTCGGGCGTATATACCGTCCTCGGGTCGCGGTTTTCATTCTGTGCGGCCTCAACCAATCCACGTGTGTATTGTTTAGCGTTTGCCATGGTCGGAAAACGTGTCAAATTTTGCCAGCCTTGGTAGCCATTAATACTGATTTTTGCACTTTCTCCTTTTGCGCCTTTTTTGGTGGTAATCAATACAACACCTCTGGAAGCACGGAATCCATATACTGCTGCGGCGGCATCTTTCAAAATAGAGATACTCTCAATATCTTCTAGATTCAGCGAATTAAAGATATCTGCGCCGGAGCCATTCTGTGTACCAACCCAATCAGTACCTTCCTGACCTCCATAAGCAACACCATCAATTACATATAAAGGCGAGCCCATATTCCGGATTTCGATCGCTGCACCACGACCGGGACGCGCGTCTTTGGCACGCACTGAGATCCCCTGTACCTTTCCTGCCAAAGCCCCAGCAGTCGTCGTCGATGATGACCGTACAATATCCTCTGATTTAATATTGCTTACCGCCCCTGTAATATTACGTTTGGACTGTTTACCATAACCAACAACGACGACATCCTCCAATACATTTTCATCGGCCTCGAGCTGGATTTTTAAATTTGTTGTTCCATCCAATGGAACTCGACGAGTCTTATACCCAACAAATGACACGACGAGCGTTCCTTTGTTAGCATTCAGCTCAAATTTCCCCGATTTGTCTGTTGAGGTTCCCTTACCTCCTTCCAGGAGGAGTACATTCGCACCAACGATAGGCTCGTTTGCTTTGTTGAAAACTTGTCCCGTAACCTTCTCCTGCGCATACAGCAATGTTGGCATCACGCTCAACATGGTGTAAAAAGAAGCAATCTTTAAGTTTTTCATAAATTTCAATACGAATTAAACAGTAAATAATACAATCTAGCCGGACAAGACAATATGATGGTAAACTACGGTCTACTTTGGTTATTTCTTTTGCATCGTTGCCACCCCTACCTAGATTTATAATTGGATTAATACCTCAAACTTAGCCGATTTTGCAGCATTCTATCGTACACAAATCCGTCAAAAAACATATATTTTTTAGTCAAAAACAGCTTTTTAAATATATTTAAGGCATATTTTATGTTTTTTTTTCAAACTGATCTACGAAAAAACTATGCCCCTAGCTATGTTTAAATAGTAGGGGCATACTTATCTGATGTGGATTGTTTTAATACACTACGCGAGCTTTATTGTCGGATCGTTGATATTCGGAAGGTAGCTGGCCAAACTCCTCTTTAAAACATTGCCGAAAATAAATCGCACTATTTATTCCGACCATAAATGACACTTCAGTCACGTTATATTTCCCGGTCCGAAGTAGATCTGCCGCCTTATGGATACGTATCTTACGTACGAGCTGATTGATATTTTTTCCTGTGATGCCTTTCAATTTCCGATAAAGGGTAGACTGACTCATATTCATGCGATCAGCGAGGGCAGCAGCATCCAATACCTCATCCTGCATATGCTGCTCGACAATCTGCATAAAATCCTGAACAAATTCATTTTCACGCCAGAGTTCCTCCGTAGGCTTTTGTTCTAGTTCTATATTGGTAGTTGAAAAAGATGATTTTGTATTTAAACTTTCCAAAATCAGTTCATTGATCTGTTTCTGTCGGCTCAATAGATTGTCAATACGTTTGAAAAGTAAAGCTGCTGTAACTGGTTTGATCAGGTAGGAGTCTATCCCCAGATCATAGCCCCGTTGTCGGTCTGCATCGGTGTTTTTTGCTGTCAATAGCAACAGTGGGATATGACTTGTGCTACGTTCCTGTTTCAATTGCTGTACAAGCTGAAAACCATCCATATCGGGCATCATAATATCACTGATCACCAAATCGGGCACTCTAGCCATCGCCATTTGATAGCCTACAGTTCCATTTTCGGCGAGCACTACATCATACTGTCTTTGCAAGGTACTTCCCAGATATTGACGAAGTTCCAGATCATCCTCAACCAATAGCACTAGCGGACGTTGCGAAGAAACAGGCAGCTCGCCATTCTCAACAGGTAATCGATCGGTTTTCAATTTTACTGTAAAGGTGGTACCAAGACCAAATGTACTATTCACATCAATCTTTCCATGATGGATCGCCACAAGTTCTTTCACCAAGGCCAGACCAATACCCGTACCCTGAGTACCTGTACCCGCAACCTGATAATACTTTTCAAAAATCCTACCGATATCTTCTTTGTCAATACCTACTCCTGTATCTTCTACGGACAACACCGCCCAATGGTCCAAATCCGATTCTTCGTAATGCAAGCTTAGTTTAATATAACCTGACTCGGTATATTTATAGGCATTCGACAATAAATTATCGACGATCAATTGTACGATTTCGGCATCAAATAGCGTACGTGAATCCTTCACAGGGAGTTCAGACAACACCCGAAGACCAGGTTTGTGATTCAATGTTTTGTATTTATGGGCAAGATCTACGAGCATTTCTCCCAAAGACCCAGCTTCAGGTACAAAGGGTTTAAACTGCGATTCTACCTTCCTAAATTCCAACAACTGGTTGACCAATGTGAAGAGTCTATTAGCGCTTTTCTGTACCGTCTGAACCAGTTCGCGATGTTTTTCAGTAAGCTGCTGCTCTTGGGACAGGTCGTCAAGGGGGCCTAGAATCAACGTCAAAGGTGTCCGTAGCTCGTGTGTTATATGCGTATAGAAATTTAGGCGCTCTGCATGTAACTGTTCGTCCTGCACATGTTGCCGCTCTTTCAGTTTTAGTTCGGATTCAGCTTTCATTTTTTTGAAATAGAAAGAAATGATAATATATCCAATTAGCAGCACAAGGAGCAGATACACGATCTTGGCGGATAAACTGAGATAAAAAGGTGGCGCAATGTTGATCAATAGATGCTGGTAGTCCTGCGACCATTGCCCATTTTTCATCCGGGTACGAATCAGTAGCTCATGTTCACCGTAGGGTATATTACGAAAATCGAGGTTGGTCTCGTTTCCCAGAAAGATTCAGTCATTATTAAGCCCTTGCAATTTATAGCCAAACTCGACCAAACCGTCTAGAGCAAAGTCCATGACAGCAAGTTCGATACGAAAGCTATTTTCATCATAATTGAGTTCAATCGCCTTTGTCGGCGAGGGATATTTATCGACCTGCGTACCGGACTCTCCGGATCGAAAAACAATAAATCGGCTAATACTTAGGGGCGAGGTTGGTAAATTGGACGGGATTGTGGCTGGGTTGAAATAACACATTCCTTCCTGCATCCCAAAATACAGTCGACCTTCACTGTCTTTTCCTACACTTGCATTGATAAAACCTCCCAAAGGCAAACCGAAAGACTGGTCATATTGTAGAAAACGTCTTTCTTTCGGGACATAGCGTAACATCCCCGATTTGGTCGAACACCAAATATTTCCGGTCTGATCTTCTGCGAGTCCATTGACAAAAAGCCATGCATTCCCTCCCGGAGGCATCAATAGAGACAGATCACCAATCTTCTTACCCGCTTCCTGTACTGCCAGTCCTTGATTTGTAGCCACCCAGATATTGTTATTTCTATCCCGCAACAAATGATTAATCGTGTTATTTTGCAAGCCATTACCCTTGTCCATTTTTCGAAGCAGTTTATGCTGAGGATCGTAAACATAGAGTCCTTGCCCATAAGTTCCGACCCACATGTTGTGTTGGCCATCTTCCATCAACGTTCGGGGCGCATAATCGCCAAGCATTGGTTTGTTGATCAAAAGCTTCTGGACATGCCCCTTTCCTTCATCATATATAAATACCCCTTGATGTGCTGCAAACCAGATCTGTCCCAAATGGTCCTCATAAATCGCGCGTACCTCCGTCACAGGCTCACCTAAATCAATGGTTTTCCAAACGGACGATCCAGCATATTGAACGGCAATTCCACCTTTACGTAATCCGAGCCAAACATGTTGATGCTGGTCCTTAAAAGCTGTTAGCAGGAAATCGTCTGCCCCACCATTCTTTTTGGTAATCTGTCTCAATAAACGCCCTTCCGCATTCATTTCGACCAGACCTGAACCTTCAGTCGCCAAACGTATTGTCCGATTTTCCCCCACCAATACATTGCTCACTGTTGCCAGTCGATCCGGCAGCATATTGTCTGATGGAAAGAAACTAAAGAAGGGGGCTATATGACTCACAACTCCCAAGCCACCACCATATAACGCTAGCCAAACGTTTCCAAACCGATCGGGAGTAATATGCTGAACCATCGTATTATTGCCTTTCCCCAGATCAAAACGCTCTACATGCTGTACGGCTTCAATACGCTTATCATAACCATAGCTCGGCTGCAATAAAAAGAGTTGCGACGATTCGGCGCCTATCCACAATGTATGGCCAATTTCCTTAATCGCATATACAAAAGGTTCATTTCCATTTTTTGTCAATCCTGCCAAAGAAATCTGCTGTAGTTTACCGGAAGCTGGATGATACACAGCCAGCCCCTTTCGGGTCCCTATCCACATATTGCCGGCTTGATCACAAAACAAAACTTTAATTTCATTATCTGGTAATTGTCCGGAGGTATTGTGATTAGTTAGTCTTTTCAAAGAATGGCTAATGGGATCCATTATTGTTAAACCTTCGTTAACATGCCCGATGTAAAGCATTCTTTTTTGATCTTCGGCCAGAGACCAAATGCTATTTTCGGGAAGACCCGGAAAATTCTTTTTATTGAAATGACTAAATTCTCCCGTTACCGGATCAAAATGCTGCACCCCTTGATGGTAGGTCGCTAACCACAATTTCCCATCCTTGCCTTCAATCATATCCGTAATATCATTCGTGGCTATGGATTTTGGATTAGCTGCATCATGTGTATAATAACTGAATCTATTTGTGCCTAGGTCAAGCACATTCAGCCCATTGGACCTTGTTCCGATATACACTTTCCTGTCTGCATACAGCAACGTATTAATTTCATTGCTATTGATCGATTGACCGTCCTGCTTATCGGCGGCATAATATGATTTAAAAGACTTTCCCGCATAACGGTTCAGCCCCAGCTCTGTGGCTACCCACATAAATCCTTCATCGTCATGCACGATATCCAGTACCTGCTGATTGCTTAAGCCATCTTGAAGGGAAAAAAAATGGGCATTGTTGGGCTGTCCATAAACATAGGCCAACTGCCAAAGAAAAACAATAATAATGAGAAAATTTTTCATAGCTCCGCCACCACCAAATAAGTTAACAACACCAACCTGTTCTCTTGAATGGGATCCTTTGCCGACTATCATTCGCCCCAATCCATTTGCAACTTTTTGCAAAATTGTTGAGCACCACAACAACTATACAATGAAAATATTCAGGATATAAACACAACATAGGCCCATTCAAATAAAGGTTATTTTCAAGTTAAAGATAAGAATAAATATATAAATGTCAAACAAACATTTATAATAGTACCAAGAGGAATATTGTGCATAATCTCACGGAATATTGATCAACTAAAATTACCTGCCAATCCCTGAAATATTGGTATATTGCAACAAAATCTAATAACACTTGTGAATCACAAAAAACACGTTCATGAATAAAATCTTCTCAACCTTACTCCTATCCTGTGCCCTGTACCTGCCGACACTAAATTTTGCGCAACAAAAAAATGCACTTCCTCAACTCATTCCATTTCCGCAGCAATTGGAGGCTAAGCCAGGCCATTTTCAGCTAAAGGGTCAAGAATTGGGTTACTATATTGATCCAGCCCTATCTTCTAAATCATTATCGGGATGGATCGACCATTCCCTATTCGGGAAACTGAACAAAAAAAACGTAAAGAAAGCCAGCGCTACGTTGCAATTGATTAAAAATCAAGGCCTCTCAAATGAGGGGTATGAATTGATCATAGATCAAAAAGGTATCCAGATCATCGCCGCATCTGAAAAGGGTGCATTTTATGGATTACAAACAATCCAGCAATTATATTTACTCTCAGGAACAACAGCTAAGCTTGCTCTCCCCTATGTAACGGTCAAAGACGAGCCAGCTTTCCAATGGCGAGGTGTCGAACTCGATGTAGCCCGTCATTTTTTTCCAAAAGATTATATTTATAAATTTATCGATCTACTTGCAACCTACAAGTTTAACAAATTTCACCTGCACCTGACAGACGATCAAGGTTGGCGCATAGAAATCAAAAAATACCCCAAACTAACCGAACAAGGGGCTTGGCGGACGTATAACAATCAGGATTCTGCCTGCTTTGTGAAAGCCAAGGAAAATCCCGACTTTAATCTGCCTAAGGAATTGATCCGCACAACAAACGGAAAGGAAGAATATGGCGGTTATTATACACAACAGGATATCAGGGACATTGTAGCTTATGCGGGCAGCCGACAAATAGAAATCATTCCGGAAATAGATATGCCAGGGCATATGATGGTAGCTACAAAGGCCTATCCCGAACTCCTATTGGACAGTCAGTCCGCGGGCTGGGGAAAACAATTTTCTGTACCGATCAGCCCCTGGAAAGAAAGCAGTTATACTTTTGTTGAGAATGTACTAAGCGAAATCATTGAGCTATTCCCATCACATTATATTCACATTGGTGCCGACGAGGTAGAAAAAGACTCCTGGTCAAAATCAGCAGCTGCGCAGGCTTTTATGAAAGAAAAGCAAATACCTAACTTACATGATCTGCAAGGTTATTTCGTCAAAAGAGTGAACAATTTTATCCGTTCAAAAAATAAACAGAGTATCGGCTGGGATGAAATATTGGACGGCAGTTCCGATACCAGCATGATGGTCATGTACTGGCGTGGTTGGGTAAAAAATGCACCTATGGAAGCTGTTAACCGTGGTCACAGGGTCGTTATGACACCTACAAATCCGCTTTATTTTGATTACCTTCCAAATAGCAGCAGCCTAGATGCCGTGTACAATATGAGCGTGGTACCTTCGGATATATCCAGCCAAAAAGCACATTTGATCCAAGGTGCACAAGCCAATATCTGGACAGAAATGATCCCCTCAACCGCGCGGTTAGAGTTTATGATCCTCCCACGTTTAAGTGCTTTATCGGAACGCGTATGGACCAACAAATCCCTGTATGATAGCTATAGAAATCGAGTGATTGCACACTTTGGACTCTGGAACAAAATGGGTTTACGGTATCGTATGCCAGACCTCAACGGTTTCGCCGAAACACAGGTAATTGTCGACGGACGATCTACACTAAAAGTCTCGAATGAACTTCCCCAAAATCCAATACATTATACCACCGATGGTAGTCTTCCAACAAAGCAAAGCGCAGTGCTGAACGGCTCTCTTGTCGTTAAAAAAGAAGGCCCTATTCGTTTTGCGACAATCTCGCCTTCGGGTGCAAAAAGTGAGCTCTATCAGGTTGATTTTAAAAATGATACTTGGAAAAAGGGTATAAAAGTTGATGAAAGCACGGTGGTTCCGGGTCTTACGGCAACATTTTTCAATGGAACTTTTACCAATACTTCTGCCATTTCGGGTCCCGAAGTGCGTCAGGAAGTGATTAACAATGTAGCGCTAAGCGATACCATCAAAATGCCTTCTTTTGGTGCAAAAATAAGAGGATACCTCTACGTCAAAGAAAAAGGAATCTATAATTTCTATTTTACTTGTGATGATGGTGGTGTCCTGCGGATCCATGATCAGCTTGTCGTTGATAATGACGGGCAGCATGCACCGATTATGAAAAGCGGACAGATTGCGCTAGAAACAGGCTACCACCCAATTGCTGTAGATTTCCTTGAAGCTGGAGGAGGTTTCACTTTAAAACTTCAGTACAATGTCAATGATTCAAAAGTGATCGATATTCCCAAAGCGTCTTTTTTCCATAAAAAGGATTAGAAAAAATCGACATAAAATAGCAGTTATACCATCCCCAGTGCAGTCAATACGCACTGGGGATTTTTTTTACCCGACAAGATTCTGGTCTAACGCGAAGCTAGGGATAACATATTCGCAAAAAGCCGATATGCCCCTGCTACTCCTGCTGGCAGTTGTCTAAACAGCGACAGGCTGTTATAGATATAATAACCTTTTCCTTTTTTGTGCAGTAGCAATAACCCATCTTCCGTACGATTATCTCCATTTTGCCCACGCAGTATCGGTTCAAAATCCGAAGCCCATTTTTGAGGTAAAAAAAGTGCCCGGTCCTGCACCCAATTTTGAAAATCATACTGTCCGATTACATTAGGGTAGTTCAATATGCGATGGGAAGGGTTCAAAAATGATATATGGCTTTCCGTATCTGTAATTCTTTCCGGGGAAACCACTAAAGGATAAGCTCCAACCTCCGTCAAATGCAAATCATACGGCGTATTATACTGCCCTATCAATACACCGCCCTGCTCAACATAGTCACGAAAAAGCTGATGAAATCCCGTAATTAGGGGATGGCTATTGTATATTCGTATTCCCAAAACCACTGCATCAAAGCCTGAGAGATCCATTTCCCCAATTGACTCAAATGGAATAATCTCCAAATGACCAACAAGCTGGCGTAAGCTCCCTGCAAGTTCATCGTTCATCCCCGAAATATAAGCAACTTTCTGGGCCGTAATATTCACGGGTAAATTTAGCACCCGCAATATGCCCTTGGGAAAGTAAGTTACTTGATTAACATGTGGATAAACAATACTTCTGGATGTGAACGGATACCGCCCTGTAGCCGTCTCAATCTCAAAGCCGATCTCTTGAATATATTCCTGCTGCGCAGGCGACCTCAACTCAAAGCTAAGCTTCTCGGTTGCATTACCCGCTATATTGAGCTCAATTTCTTTCGGAAATACATCGAGCCCATCCGGTAGCGTAAGCTTAACCTTTATAGATAAGGATTCGGAGACATTAGATTGTAGCTCTAAAGCAATTAAACGTCTAGTCGCATTAGAGAGCACCACGATATCCGAATCAAAAGTTGCTGTCACCGGAGGGGCAACTGCAACAGGACCAGCAGCATGTTTTACAGGTAGCTTAACCGCAATCGGTAAGCCAGCAAACTGCAGTTCCAAATGAACAGACAATTCAGTTCCAAATTGTGTCAATACAACATCAGCAGGCGACGCGGGCGCATAGTTATGTGCATCGCCCTCAGCACTAAGCCAAGTTGGAAAAGAAGGTAAAATCGTATCCAGAAGCTGACCATTTAAATGGATCGTCTTCGAAGGTGACAAAGTAAAGTCTTTTTGCTCTCCGTTACGAATAAATGGAACTTTCACTGTAGTCAGCTGTAGATTGGATTCCGATGGGATATGCGCGTTCAGGATCATATTAACCTCGGTTCCTGGTACCCAAAGTTCCTCAATAGCCTGTACTTCCAAATATACACCAGCAAAGTCGAGCAGAAGACGCTCTACCTCAGCTCGTTTTTCATGGATAACATGACCCTCGGGAACAATCCTCATCCAAAATAAAATCGTTCCAAGCTCCAAAACAAGTTCTGCTGTATCTGACTCACATTTTGCAATAAGATCGTCCACCAAGCGATTAAATACGAGTGAATAAGAATCTTGAGCAGTATATTGCGTAAAAATAGCGGGCTGTCTCTCCGAACTGATCGGTGTACCTTTTAATAATTCAAAATATTCGGTGCTAGGCTGATGCCGAACAAGACTTCCCATGGCCTGAGAACGATGCCTATTACGGCTTTCTGCAGCAATCTCACCATAATGAAAGTCCAAAGAGCCGTGTCTCACTGGAATATCCAGCGAAAAATATGCTGGCAAAGGCCTTACTTCTCCACCGATATCCTTCACACCACTGTCCTGATACACATTCCACAACAGCTGCCGAGCCTTCCAAGGCTCCAATTCGGATAGCTGTTCTATATAAGCTGATGGATCAGCGGCCAGATCAAAAGCCTTTGCCGCTAGAATTGCTGAGGCCTGATGATGTCCATGTGAGTCCGGGACATCCGGTGAAAAACGTGTTACAATTACAGTAGGGCGAAAATAACGGATGGTCCAAACCATATCGGCAAGTACACCATTTTCATCCCATCGTGCCAGCGTTTCATCGACAGATTTTGCAAATCCAAAATCCTTAGCACGTGTAAAAAACTGTTTTGTTCCCTCAATTGCACGGGCTGCAAGTGATTCCTGCACCCGAAGTACACCCAGATCCAGTCCCTTTTCTGTGCCTATAAAATTCTGTCCACCCTCACCACGCGTCACAGAAAGATAGGCCGTATCGACCAACTGGTGTTGAGCCAAAAAGGTCAACAATTTATTGTTCTCGTCGTCCGGATGAGCACCGATATATAAAACACGATCAGACATTTTAAGCCTACATAACGCACGCATCATCATTTGTTCGTTACGCGAAAAAGCCTGATCTAAATGTTGTTCGTGTGCCTGTTGTGCTAAATATTCCAATGCCATATCCTTCCTACTAAATATTTCTACGGCTCAAATATAGGAATATTTTTCAATAAACTACTAAATAGGTGGATTATATATTTTAACCAAGAATTAGTATTAATTATAATGGAGGATTAGCGTTAAAAATAAACATGTTGCTCGTAAAAAACACTAATCTAATCGTGTCAATACACCTTCTTTATGGGCGTAAAATTCATAGCTGGCTCCTTTTCTAAACTGCATAACCTTTTCGATATGGATACTACTATGGTTTTTGCTGAGGGTAAAGTATTTTTGCCGGAGCTGAAGCGGCAGACCAGTCCAGTGAATAGATCGCTCGAATTCCAGACCGTGAGCTTTACTATATTCCAAGACAAGATTTGTTTCTCTCCAGTTCAAAGTAAGCTCGGTTTTATTTGGCGAATGAGCGAAGCTAATCAGCAAACTATCCTGATCGACAATCTTACGCGAACTACCGACCAGCAATACTGCTCCCGAAACCACCATAGCGCCATAACCTATTTTTTTAAAGAGCTTATCACTGACATAGGGCAATATAAATTTGACTGTCACTGAAGAGACTATTGTTGCTATGGCAATAGCCAAACCCAGTCCCAAGGCTGCCTTAGAATACAAACCTAAAATAATATAAATAATAAGCTTTACGAGATGTAAAAACACTTCATTTGCGGCACGGGTGGCTATAATCTCTTCTTTGGAAAGGCCCATTCTCAGATAGAACCGGTTGAACAGCAACCCAATCGCACCTGTAATTCCCGAAATAAAGCCGGAAAGAAAACCAATAATTGCCAGAAAAGATTTCGAATACTTATTTTCCGATGGCAAATCCGCATTTTTTGATCCAAATAATTGGGGGATATTTCCAATAAGGAAAAAAGCGACAATCAACTGCAAATAAGAGGGTTCGATATATTTAATCAGATATCCCCCCAATAGTACAGCTGGAATGGAAAACGGCACAAACCATAAAAAGATTTTCCAGTTGATATGCCGTTTAAAAACGACTATTCTTGAGACTGAACTTGTAAATGTACCGATAGTCAACGAGAAAGGAATGACCGATGAAGGTAACATAAAATTCAAGAGAGGTATAAGGATAAGACTTGCCCCTCCTCCACAGATAGCGCTGATCCAAAAAGCGACTATCGTGCTTAAAAATAGGATAACTAAATTTGTAATCATATTTCAAAAACTAAAAAGCTACTTAACTGTAACACCTGACAAAGATGCCTCCCCTTTCTGTAGAAATTTAGAATTGATAGCCGCTGGTATTTATTTTTGATCTACATCATGCGTACACTGCCTGCTCAATCTTGTTTTGTATAAAAATTAAATGCTTTCGTATAATATCGATTTCCCGGTGTCACCAGGAACATAGATTTGTAAGGATACCTCAGGTGATTGGGGAATCAAAAGATTTTGAACGCAAATAAATTAATAGCGATGAAAGTTAGGCAAGTGTTGATTTTTAAAAGTTCTGTGAAGACCAAAGACAAGAAAAATTTTTTGATGCAATTGGTCAAAACTCATCTTCCACAAGTACAAGATGCCACGGTTGATCTTGATGATGAAGATGCTATTTTCCGGTTCGAAACAGAAGAGTGTTGTGTCGACTATCTGACAAATTTCCTACGTAGTTATGGTATCCAAGTCGATTTTCTGGATCGCTTTGTGGTTGCCTAGGGTAACTATTCGATCAAAGTAGCCCTCCGGTATATTGTTTAAAGAAAGATTCTCGATAGATCTCACCAATCGGGATTTCAAACTTATCGATATAAACAGTATGGTTATCAAAAGAATCAATAAACGATAAATTAATCAGATAGGATTTGCTGGTACGCGCAAACAGGCTCACCGGAAGTTTCTGGTGAATTGTCTTCAAATTCATTGCAGTAATCAGTTTATTATTCCGGGTATAGATAACCACATAATCTTTGAGTGCTTCTATAAAGCGAATATCAGTAAATGCAATTTTATAGTATTTCCTATCCGATTTAATAAAAAGTGCATCCTCACTGGCCTTCTCAACCGTACTTTGGTTTTCTTTTAACGCTAGTAATTTTTTATAGGCCATTGCTTTATCGATCGCTTTGGCTAAGCGGTCTTTATTAATCGGTTTCAGCAGATAATCTATTGCATCCAATTCGTAACTTTTCAGTGCATATTGCGCATAGGCAGTCGTCAGGATAACCAGCTTGTCATTTGGAAGAGACTGTGCAAAATCGAGTCCATTGACCGTCGGCATCTCGATATCCAAAAAAAGCAAGTCCACCGGGTTTGTCTTAATACATTCCAATGCCGATATCGCATTGGAAAATGTACCGACTATCTGAATAGACGAAATTTCTTCGATTAAATTTTTCATTTCCTCCCTAGCCAGGGGTTCGTCGTCTACAATAATGCAATTCATAAGGGAATAGTAAGTTTAACGCTATATAATGTCTCAGTTGTTGACACCGAAAGTTCATAATCATTTCTATACAGCAGATCCAGTCGTCTTTTGGCATTAGCCAATCCCAGTCCGCTATATTTGCTTCGGACAAATGAGTTGTCGGGATCTTTCGAATTTTCACATTCAAAACAAAGCTGCTGATCCGTCTCAGAAAAATGGATTGTGATGAAAGTATCAGCATCACCGGCGCTGAGACTATGTTTAATCGCGTTTTCAACAAAGGCCGTAAATAGATGCGGCGGTAGAAATACACCTTTTTTTTCCAATTCTATTGGGCAAGATATACGCGTTTTTAAGTTATCGCGGCGTATTTCCTCCAATTTCAGGAAATTGCTTATAAAGTTGATTTCGGACTTCAGAAGTGTCTTATCATCGTTATTTTCATACAACTGATATCTTAGAAAATCTGATAACTTCATGATGACCTCGGTAGCCATATTCGGATCTTTTCGAATTAAAGCTTTAACGTTGTTCAGCATGTTGAATAAAAAATGTGGCTGAATCTGATTTTTTAAGGAAACAAGCTCTGTGGTCAAAGCCAGGTTTTTCAGTTCAGAAATACGCTTATTGTCTTCCAACCAACGTTTAAAAAGCTTAAATGTCGTGGTGGTCAGAATAATCGGAATACAGATAAATAATGCGGCGATTAGCCCCATAGAGTCCGACTCCGGTTTTTTTATAGCGGGAATATGAATGGAATAGATGTAATTTGCAATGTACATGACTACCAGCAAACTGGCTGTTACCAGCAATATCAGTGCTAAGACATATAACTCATATTTGGCCTTAAAGAAAAACTTTGGGATCAGTACATACATATTGGCGTAAAACATGCAGACGAATACAAACCATAGGATAATAGAAAAATAAAACCGGTAACTCCCTTGAAAATGAGAACTCGAATTTGCATTTGCAAAGAGCAACAGTAAACCGATCAGAAAAAACACATGTCGCAGTGGCCTGAATTTATTTTCTGTAAAATACCTTAAAACAATGCTATTATTGAAGTCTTGCATGCATTAGAATGATTTTAACCTAAATAACAAAAATAAAGCTTTTCTTGGCAAGAATCCGATCTCTTATACGAAGACCTGTTTTTTTTATACCAAAACTGGGAGATGATTTTTAACGTTCCCTTTCACTGTTCCCCTAAATTGGACTTTTGTATAAAAACAAGACCTGTTGGTCTAAAAAAAAAATCCCACCTACAAATTTCGGCTATCCTTACAATGATTTTAATCATACATTTATGCAAAAAATACTTTTAGTGTTTATACTATTGTTTCGTATATCCACTTCAATCGCACAGACTAAAGATAGCGTACAGCAAAAAGTGAGGGCTGTTGTTACCGACAAATTCCCCATAACACGGGTTCTCAATTTGACCTATGAATCCAATACAGGATACCGTTATTCATCAAAACTCCAAGGTCAGGATTTACCTAAAACAAAAGTAGAATCGATGTACCAAGCCGGAGGTAGTATCAACATTAATTTTTTAAAGAGCAGAACCTGGAACTTGGGTACCAATATTGGCTATCAGTTCACTTCTGTCAACTCCAATCGTCTAGACCCCATCGCACAATCCACCATACAGTCAACCCATCAATATCATTATCATTACGAATCACTTAATCTTACCCGTTATTCACGTTTATGGGGCAAAGTAGCATTTTATACCGCAACGGTTGCTGCCAATGGAAGTGAAAAAGCAATAGAACGCATTAATGGGATATTATCTGCTACTGTGGTACTAAAAGCTACGCGGGAGATTCAAATGGCGGTGGGCCTCATCGGCTTTATAGATCCGGCAGCAATTATTCCGGTTTTCCCAACCTTTGCCTACAAGCAACAATTTGCCAATGGGATGATACTTGATGTCATCTTACCTAAAGGAGCCTACCTTCGAAAAGAGGTCTTACGGAATGGCCGCGTTTCAATAGGTTCCGATTTAAATAGTACGATCTTTTACCTTTATAACTTTCAGGGCGCTGAAAAAGTATATACCTTCAGTCAGATGGAAATCAATTCGGGTCTGACTTATGAACATAACCTGGGCCGATCTTTTATTGCCGCCCTTAAATCAGGACTAAAAACCATACCTCGCTCACGCGTATTTGAAAAAAACAAAACCCAGCGCGATTATATATGGGAAGCAAGCCCCGATCCCTCGTTTTATATTCATGCGGGGCTTTCCTTCAATCCCTTTGCTAAGAAAAGGAAATAATATCTTTTTTTCGGGTTATCCACCCCATATAAATCGATGATTGAAAGAATCGAACAGGAGGTTCAAATCCGGCTTCTTCACAGAGCTCGGCTAATCGTTCTTCCGAGACATGCAGCAATTCATGCTCGATTCTTCGCAATCTTTGAGCGACCTGTGTTTCATCTATCCCATCGGGCAGAAGAAGTCTCAACAATTGCAAGTTTTGTTGAATCTGCTCCTTATTGCCCGTAATATCTAATAATAACAAGGGTGCTTGCGACATCATTCTCTTGGAAATATCTTGGAGCATAGCCAATTTTTGGCCATTGTCTTCTAAAAAGTGTAATACAAGTAAAAGTGTCGCAGCACCATATTGCTTCTCTTCGTCCAAATCACTTACCACACCTTCGACAAGATGAACATTTTCGTCCGCTTCAAATTTTTCCAGGGCCTGACTAATCATCTCAGGCGACGGATCTACCCCGGTTATTGTCCAAGATTCTGCTGTGTCAACAAAACGTTCTATTTCATTTCCTGTGCCACATCCGACCACTAATAAATCCTTATTTTCGGTTTCTCGGAGGAGCTTAGGCAGCTGATCCAAAAAATAATGGTAATTGGGAATCCAGGTCTCAACAAATTGGTCATAGCCACTTGCGCGCTCATTTTCAAACAGTTCTACTTTATTCATCTAGCTAACAATAATCGTTCAATATAAAATCAGTATGCAGTTAAATGGTATACCTTTTCTGCATTCCAAATATACATCCAAAGTCATCTATTTAAAACTATTCTAAATAACTAATGATTATTCTGACAATCTCGTTACTTATATTTCACCGAATAGATCGGTCAAAGAGTGTCTATATTTAGGTTATATCAATACTATTTTTTTGAGAGCGTGTTAATTACATTTTTCAGATCGATTCCTTTCGCCAATCAAGGCCTAAAGATATTACCAGCGTGTACATGTATTCAATAGCATTAAAATAAGCCTCCACTTTCTTATAATACTTTTTTAGTATCGACATTAATACAAGTTAAAACCTTAAAGGTATTATTTTAGAAATTACATTCTGCTCATAGTTAATTTTATCGTGCATGGTGACGATAATTGTCCCACAACTATGCTGTCCTTTTACTATACAATTTCAAAATTGCTATAATACTTTGAAATTTTTGGAATCAGAAGGATGATTTTCAACCATCATGATCAAGCGTTTTAGGAAGAGATCCCTATTTTTTTTATGGGGGATTGATGAAGGTTCAGAACCGTAACTTAATAACATCTGACAAATCAGCATAAAAAAGGCCAGGAAATCACCCCCTGACCTTCGAAAAATACAATATCTAACCTACATTACTTACTTTTTTAACCGATGCAGATCGCAAATAGTTTTAAATATTTTTAGGAAATTCGTCTTTCCACCAGGTAAAACGCCAGTCATCGCCTTCTTCTTCGGTCAACAGGCATTCTTCCAGCTCCGCCAGATATTTTTCTTTATCCAGATCCTGACCTATAAATACCAATTCATTTTTTCGATCTTCCCACTCCGGATGCCAACGTTTAAGAAGTTCAGCGCTGATTTCGGCATAACCGGGATACTGATAGCGCTGCTCTTCGGGCATGCTACTCCACCATGAGCCTGCACTTTCCAACCTTACGCTACCACCTGCCTGACTAAAACTGATGGCCAAATGCGGGCGGGAGGCCAACCACAGTAGACCTTTGGCTCGTATGATATTGTGCGGGTAACGCTCGTTGAGGTAACGGTGCAGCCGTTGTGGATGGAAGGGCCGTTGCGATCGAAAGACAAAAGATGAAATACCATACTCCTCTGTTTCGGGGCTATGTTCATTTTCAAGTTCTCTGATCCATCCAGCCGAAGAGGAAGCTTCATCAAAGTCAAACGAGCTCGTACCCATAATTTCCTTTGGATCAACACGTCCAAATTGTGTACGGATTAACTTGGCTCCGGGATTGAGCCGCCCAATAGCAGACTCGAGAGTGCCCAAAGTTTCCTCAGATACCAGATCGGCCTTATTCAAAAGGATAACATTGGCAAATTCGATCTGATCAGTCAACAGATTTACAATTGCCCTATTGTCATAGTCGTCATCCGTCAGTTTCCGATCTAATAAGGTATCGGCGCTTCCAAAATCTTTAGCAAAATTGAAACAGTCCACCACAGTTACCATAGTATCAATGTAACTGAACGTAGACAGATCAATCCCATTGTCAGCACTACTATAACTGAATGTCTGCGCTACTGGAATAGGCTCCGAAATACCAGTACTCTCGATAAGAAGATAATCAAAGCGATTTTCTTTCGCTAGTCGCTCCACCTCCACCATCAAATCCTCCCTTAAGGTACAACAAATACATCCGTTGCTCATCTCCACTAACTTTTCTTCTGTTCGCGAAAGCACATTTTCACGTTCAACAGCTTGTGCATCAATGTTCACTTCACTCATATCATTAACAATAACAGCAACTTTCTTGCCTTCCTTATTGTGTAGAATATGATTCAATAGTGTGGTTTTTCCCGCACCTAAAAATCCACTTAGAACGGTGACAGGTAATTTAACTTTTTTGGAAATGCTGCTCATAGTAATTTCGTTTAAACAAATGTAAAAACAAAACAAAACAAATGCAATATTGTTGCGTTATAAAGATATACGCTAAAACAATTAACAGGTGAACTTCCTTAAAACTTGCGAATGCTGAAGTATAAACCTCGTTTAACATGATCAGCATCCCCTTGTCGTAACGTACGTTCACGATCAGCATCCCAGTATTTGCAGTCTAGTTTGATAAACGGGGAAAATCCTTCAGCCCCTTATGAGCACCATTTTCCATCCCCCGTTACAAGTACATCGATTGGTGTGTAGAGCTTGTCCTGCAAATATCCTTGATATCCAGCAATGCATATCTCCACAACAATATAAATCATTAATAAAATTAAAGCCGCCTGATGTAGCAAAATCAGAGCGGCTCAGCTTACAGCACAGGAAAGTCTGTAAAGGTTACCTACCAGTGGAACTATTAGCTTAAAACAAACGCACTTTAAATCCCAGTTGATACTGGTCAATATGTGCATCCCAGTTATCTACGATTTTATTATTCTTTTTGAACTGTCGGTATCTAAAATACAGCGCACCAAGGTCTATCCCTAATGCGTAACCAATCCGTGTACGCCTGTTGAACGCTGGTTTTCCATCATTGAGTTTATAAGCGTCGTCATTGAGCAACATATTAAAATCTAGACCGCCCAGGATGGAAAATTTTCTTGTAAAATTAACTTTAAGGTACACCGGAGTGTTGAGATATTTCAGCGAACGGGTCCCTTTGGACAAACCTCCGGAAAGGGAAGCTGTGTTGTCATTAACACGTATTCTGGTTAAATTATAACTAGGTTCAACTTGAATATCCATTTTGCTATTAAGCTCAAATATCAAATCTCCCCCCAATTGATATCCCATTCTATTGGCGCCAAATGCATTCCCACTTGCACGCGAAATATTACCACCAAGCCGAAGTCCAAAACCCATTTGTCCGTAACATGCGGTCTTGAAACCGAACAATTCCATGATCAAAAAACAAACTAGTGTACAATGCTTCAACTTTAATCGATCTATCTTTATCATTTTTACCATAAAACACACCATTACATTAGACCAATAACTGTTTTCCTGTAATTTGCAACTTCACAAAATAGGCTATATTATTTTTCTCTATACTGTCCTTCAATATTCGCGCTTCCTTCGTAAAGTACGTGTGGGTTCGCAAGAAGACAAGGGTCAGTGCACACCAGATACGTTCATCGATCACCTGATTCTTTCTATAATTTACCTCCAGATACATCCTTTGGTTAAGGTCAACAAAACTTTTACTTCCTAAATGAAAAGAAACTGCATCCACAACTATTTCCTCCAGCAGATTTTCTGGCTTTTTCGAGGGCCTTGTTGCAAAAATGCACATTTCAACTTTTTTGATTACGGACTCTGCAACCAAATATTCCTGTAAAAAACACCTTGCTGCAGATGCGCTCTTCTGACGGGTTCCTTTTACCCCTTCAAATAGATAACCTATATCCTGAAAATAAGCGGCACAATTTACGACGAATTTATCTTCGGCCGTCAAGCTATACTTTTCACTCAGAATAACTACCGCATTTACAATATCACGAACCCTATCAATCGTGTGAAAACACAGTTGTGGATTGTGGTTCTCGCGGTAACTCTGCACTAAAAAAAGATCTGCCTGCTGAAGTAAGTTTGTGTAATCCATTTAAACAAAACTAAAATTTCGTAAAAAATAGATTTAACATATTATACCAAAGGGTCTATTTTTTATACCAAAAGGCCCTTTAAACAAAAAGGCCAGATAATCACACCTAGCCTTTATCCTTAATTTTTCCTTTTTCTATCAATTATCCTAAGCGCAAAATCGCTTTAGATGGTTAATTGCTGTTATTTATGACATTATTTGATCGTTACAGCAAAAGCATATTCATCTGGAGGAAGACATTGTGATGCGTCACAAGCTTGCCATTCCACTGTACCTTTTACTGTTGCAGTTCCTTTGTTAAGCGAAACCTTTTGCTGAAAGATCACTTCATTTGTGAAGTATCCCACATCCATTTTGAAAACCTCTTCGTGTTTAATCTTTGGTTTTGGTTCAGCTGTCTTACCTACCAACGCATAATCAGCGGTTTTACTGAAATTGAAAGATGTTGGAATTGGTCCTCCATCTTTTACATTTTGAGAGTAAATGTGCCAACCATCTTGAATGGTAGCCTTCACGTAAACCATAGCTTCCTTGCTGTTCAATTTTTTGCTGGCTACAGTCCATTTTACAGGTTTATGGATCTGAGCGAATGCGCCCGAAACGGCGAACATAACCACGGTCACTAACAATAAAATCTTTTTCATGTTTGTATCAATTTTTCAGTTTATTATTTCATCGGCCGCACATTTGATACAGTATTTTTTCTGTAAAAAACACCACTTAAATGCGTACAACAATATTCGCTATAAACAGAATAAAACACAACATGATCACAATAAAACAATAAATTTTATCAAAAAAAACTAATTAAACCATATTTTTTACACTTTTAAAGACTCAGTTTTTTCAATTCCAGTAATATATTCAAAAAAGCTATCAGACTAAAACAAAGGGCATTGTCAAACATTGTCTATTGCGAGCTTCTGAACGCGTTCTGCTCTACAACTCCATCCCGAGCTCATCAATTTTACATAATTATCTGTATCTTATGCATGATTCACATTTATGCCATGGCTATACCAACCACAAAAGACGAACTCCTTCAAGCTATACGTACAAATTACAGCAAACTTGTCTGTGAACTTTCCGATATTCCAATCGATCAAACTAATCTTCTTATACTCCAGGGGCATGCTAAAGGAACCATAATGAGTATAAATAACCTAATTTCCTATTTAATTGGCTGGGGTGAGCTGGTTCTCAAATGGAATAAGAAAAGTGAAGATGACAAAGAGGTTGATTTTCCGGAGACTGGTTTTAAATGGAATGAGCTAGGCAAACTGGCTCAAAAATTTTATCAGGATTATGCCGACCTAGATTTTACGACTTTGTGCGCAAAACTAGATCAAACTGTTTTAAGAATTATGGAACTCCTTGAGCAAAAAACAAACATGCAGCTTTATGGTATAAATTGGTATGAAAAATGGACCTTAGGCAGAATGATTCAATTTAACACCGCTTCGCCTTATCAAAATGCAGTCGGGAGAATCCGAAAGTGGAAAAAAGAGAAAAAATAGTAAACCATCGCTGGATAAATATTGTTATTCAATAAACACATATAATCATTACTATGGGAAATCTATTATATACTATCGCTGTTATTTTGGTCCTGATATGGGCAATCAGTTTTTTTGGTGGATTCGTTGGCGGAGGGCTAATTCATATTCTTTTGGTTATCGCTATAATTGCAGTGCTTCTGCGTGTAATTAAAGGAAACGCGTGAAGACTGTAAGCAGTTTATTACGATAAACAGCTCCTCAGCGTTAAAAATGAGGAGCTTGTATTTGCTGTAAATTCTTTAGCTAAGGAACTTAAATATTCAGATCTCCTTCTTTACCTATATCTTCCGTTTCACCTGTTAGTCTAACTTTTAGCATTTTAAACAGGTTGACAATCATATTGGAGTCTGAATCCCAATAATGAGCATCTTTAGGCGTAACACGCAACAATCGGATATTGGGATCCTCCTTACCTTTCTCAAACCATCCTTCCATCATTTTGTTCCAGTAACGATCGATCCTTTCCTGATCTCGCGAAAGACTCGCTTTACCATTTATACTTAGAAAGGTGTAGTGTTTTGGGTCCGCATAAAATAAGGAAGCTTTTGGGTTCTGTGCGATATTCTTAAAGGTATCGCTTTCAGCAGAACAAATAAACCAAATATCTCCATCTTCGTCTACTTCTTGTCTACTCATTGGAACCCCATGTGGATACTCCGATTCAGCTGGGAATGAACACACTGTTCCCACATCGATTTGATCTACAATTGCTTTAAGCTTATCTAAAGCTTCTTTGTTATTTAAATTATTCTCTGCCATAATATGTCGTTTATTAAGGAACAGTATCCTGTAGAAAATCGTTTATTTTTTCAGCAAATTCAGGCTATCTTCGGCAGTGAAAGGGGAAAAGTACGAATAAAAAAAGGCAAATCAAGTAATTTTACGCATCCTTAATACTAATAATATTAGTAATTTTACATCAAAATAGTAGAAAATAAATCATGTTTGGTTTTGATGATAAATTGCAAATATTAGCTGATGCCGCTAAGTATGACGTAAGTTGCAGCTCAAGCGGAAGTAAACGAAAAAATAGTGGTGGTATAGGTGATTCATCGACTAGTGGCATTTGTCATACCTACACCGAAGATGGTCGCTGCGTCTCCCTACTAAAAATTTTAATGACCAATTATTGCATCTACGACTGTTCATTTTGTGTGAGCCGACGAAGCAATGACGTACAACGGGCAGCATTTTCGGTAAAGGAAATTGTCGAATTGACCATGAACTTCTACCGTCGTAATTATATTGAGGGTCTTTTTTTAAGTTCGGGTATTTTCAAATCTGCCGACTATACCATGGAACGCTTAATGTTGGTCGTCAAGAAACTTCGGACGGAAGAACGGTTTAATGGTTATATCCATCTCAAGGCCATTCCGGGTGCGAGTGAATCGTTATTAAAAGAAGCAGGTCTATATGTTGACCGGATGAGTGTGAACCTCGAAATTCCCACTGAGGAGGGACTCAAGCTAGTTGCTCCCGAAAAGGATCATCAATCCGTTCGCGAGCCTCTAGCGATTATTAAAAATGAAATCCTCAACCTTCGGCAGGATCGAAAAAAAGAGAAGAAAACACCCTTGTTTGTACCAGCAGGCCAAAGTACACAGCTGGTTATTGGAGCAACTCCAGAGAGCGACCTACAGATTATGCAGGCCGCCAATACATTCTATAAAGATTACGATCTCAAACGGGTTTATTATTCGGGTTATATTCCCATCAACGCGACCGATTCCAACCTTCCCCAAATTGGGACATCACCACCTCTTGTACGTGAAAACAGACTTTATCAGACGGATTGGCTACTTCGGTTTTATGGTTTTTCGCTTCATGAAATACTCAACAGCACGCATCAACATCTCGATCTAGAAATAGACCCTAAGCTTGCTTGGGCGCTACGCAACCCACAATTCTTTCCCATCGACATCAACAGCGCTACGTATGAGTGGATTATCCGAATCCCCGGTATTGGCAGGCAATCCGCAAACAAAATTGTACAGTCGCGCAAATATGGAAAATTAAAGGAATATCAACTTCGAAAAATAGGAATTGCCTATAATCGCGCCAAATATTTTATGGTTTGCCAAGATACATGCATAGCAGGAGGCTTCCATTATCCCGAAAAAATCAGAAAGTCTATTCTTGAAAGTAACCCGCGTACACTGGTCACGGCTTCCAATACACAGCTAACACTTTTCTAATGGACTATATTTTTGACGGAAGTTATTCCGGATATCTTTGTTGTGTATTTGAAGCCTTTGAACGGAAAGAATTTGATAGCATTCCCACAACAGAAAAGTCTGTGGAAATAAATATTTTTTCGGAGAAGCGACAGGTTCATACTGATGTAAAAAAAGCCATGCGCATTTTAGTGGCAATGGAAAAGATACTTGGAGCAAAAGAAACAAAAATTTTTTATCATAACTTTTTGTCCGATAATCAATCGGAATGGCTCAATGGATTTCGACTGATTATCGAACTTTTTCGAAGGGGAAAATTGGATATACGCAATTATGGATACCCACCTATACTCCGTATCCATCAGACGATCAAAAAGATCAGTCGCGAACGACACCGCATGAAGGCTTTTATCCGATTTGTCAAGTCCAACGATAATCTCTACACAGCCATCGTTGAACCCGATTTCAATGTGATCCCCCTGGTTGTAGACTTCTTTAAAAACCGATTCGCCGACCAGTGCTGGTTGATTTATGATATACGGCGAAATTATGGCTTCCATTATGATGGCAAAAATATCTTAGAGGTATCAAATAATAATGATAACGAGGTTCAAGATCCATATCAGCTAGAAGTGGATCTCGATCCTCAAGAAAAGGATTATCAGCGTCTCTGGAAGACTTATTTTAAGAGTACCTCTATTGAATCACGCAAAAACCTGAAGCTTCATTTAAGACATGTTCCCAAACATTACTGGAAATATCTCGTCGAAAAACAATAAGTCCCTAATCAACGAAAATCCTATTCATTTCATTATTTTGATCCGCCAAACAGCTTGCTCACCAACCAAATGACAATAGCGACTACGACAACAACCAATAGGATGCCCGACCACACACCAGCTTTAAATATACCCTCTATTGCTGCACAGCTCGACACGAGCATCAATAAACTCGACATGAGCGCAAATGGAATTATCTTTTTCATAAATACCTGTTTTAATTATTAATTGGAAGTATGACAATACTGACGTTGAAAATGTTTTACAGCAATGACGTTCATGTACTTTTTACATCTCACTGCGGATACGTCCGATACGTTCACTGCATTAAATACTTGAGCAGTCCGTATTTTTTTTCACAAAGTGAATGCGCTACGTTATTTACACCCTAAAAATACGGTTAACTGGCCAAGGGAAGCTTTTGGGTACAGCATTTGATTCTGTTTACCCAAATAGCAAAATAGAATTTAAACAATAATTGACTAAAGATATGGACACTATACACCAAAAAGCACAAAAAATAGGATTGGAAAAAGGTTATTATCTATTATTAATGGCTATATTGGATTTACCTGTTGATGGTAAGAAAAAATCAGAAAAGAAAAAATAAACATAAAGCCTTTTTCAACTACATGAAAAAGGCTTTTAGTGATATTTACATCAACAATTTTTCCTAAACTCCTCAGGACTCATTCCTTTATTTGCTTTAAAAAATGTACTGAAATATGGTACATTTTCAAAACCAAGTTCAAAGGCAATTTCTTTTACCGTTTTAAAAGTATGATAAAGCAATCGCTCGGCCTCCAATAGTATGCGTCCACGGATAATAGTACCGCAGCTCGTCGATCTTTTTTTTCGACAAATCCGATTAAGATAGTTGATCGATATATTCAATTGCTCTGCATAAAATGACGGATAACGCTGCTGCGCATAATGACTATCAACCAAAGATTCGAAACTTCGGATTTTATCGTCATCATCCTCCTGCTTTACAACTACATGATCGACCACGATTTGCCGTCCCAAAATCTGGAGCAACATAATTAAATAGCGGCTCAATACACCGTGAGCACTCAATTTAACTGAATTATAAGCAGTTTCCATCAAACTTACTATATGTAGACAACTGATCATATCTTCTTTTGAGAGCACAAAAGCGTGCTTACATCTACTCCTTAAAAAATGAAAGGATTTTCTTACAGCAGTGTTCTGCCTTTCCATGAAAAAAGATTCTGTAAATAAGACACTGTATCCTTCTACAGACGAACCTGCCTGAAAACTACACACACAATTTGAATTTATGCTGATTATATCATGGGCAGCTATAATCTGTACGCTCTGATCCGCTACCATAGACAGTTCACCACCCTTGATAAACAAAAGGGTATAAAAAGATCTTAGATGGAGCGTATTTTGATTTGCTTTAGCTTGTAAAAAAGCTGCTATAGGCATAATAACGATTCCCTTCGAAGTGGAATCAATATCTTCTAATTTTAGAAAATCTAGTTTCTCTTTTCGTATTACCATTTCTTTATGATTATTCTGTAAAAAAATATTTGTAGAATAATCAAATGATAGGCGGTCTAAAAATTTCAGGTAGTATACCTCCGAAGGTATCGGAGGCAAAGTCTTTCGGATAGACAGTCTTCACAGCAGGTACTATTGGATAGCACAGCAAGATTTCCTTCACATACTGCACAAAGACCAATATTTCCACCCCCTTCATTTTGGCAAGCACATTGTTCACATCCTTTTGTTCAACCGTCTTTTCGCTGAGGAAACAGAAACCTTTGCAGCTCACTGCCGGTTCAAAACGATTGACGCAGAGATTTTGCTCGATATACGTGCGATTGCACTCAAATTCAATAAATGCCCACAATAGATTGGTTGCCTGCACACATATTGCCCAAGCCATTATCATACAAAACCACCATCTACAGCGCTGAAACTTCATTGATCCGATCTATTTTGTTGTGCTATTACGTTCGCGCAAATATTCTAAAATGGCACGTGCCTCTTCTTGCTTCAAGCCCAAACTAATCATTGGCGAACCATATTCCTTGCTAAGTACTTTTGCGTCGGCATCTTTCTCCAGCATGGTTGCCGGATCTAGCATCATGTTCATAATCCACTCCGGGGTACGACGTTTGATGACAGCATCCAATGATGGTCCTACTAATGTGCGGTCAAAACTATGGCACATTGCACATTTCGACACAAATAGTTCTACACCTCTATTTGCAAGCTGCGCATCAAAGGGTTTGTGTTCAAAGGACGTAATGGTTCCTACACCTTTGGATCCCGCTGTTTTATAATCGAGCATAGCCGCAGGCTCATCTACGGAAGGTTGCTGGGCACTATCTTCTTTCTTGACTTTTGTACCCTCATTTCCGCTGCACGCCAGTATAGCTACAAAACCGAAACAGCCTAGGATTACGTTGATTCTCTTTTTCATTTTTATTGTTTAAGTATATTGGTAAAATAAATTCTGTTTGTATTAAGTGACCTGCACCAGATATTTTATATCATCCTGATTTGATTTTTTGCCCTCTTTCCATAGTTCGACAATGACTTCCCAACGACCAGGCATAGAAAAATTAACAGTGCCTTCATAGTAACCATTACCTGTACTTTCAGCAGCAAAATTTTCCGAAGACCCCGTTTCCGTAGTAGGCCTATTGATCTTTAGTTTAACGACATAATGATCTAATACCGGAAAATGATGACCATCCATTTTATTCATTAAAAATCGGATCGGATGCTTTCCCTGCTTTACGCTATCAGGCAATAGGCAGGAAATAAATACGCGACTATCGTCTCTAGTTCCTGAGCTCATTGTTCGCATGGTTGCTGCTGAAGTAACCGGAATCTTGATGGCAAGTGTATCTTTTAGGCGATTGTGACTACGTATCGTATGTAATTGCCAGCCCTTTCCCATCTGCGGGATATCTGCCATAATAAAAACCATTGGGCCTCGATACCAGCCTTCGCCGAGCGCGACGGGATGCTCAAAGGGGCCTCCATGCTTCATACGTCCCATACTCATTTCTGGATAGAAATCAAGGGATTTGTCATTGATCGGAATTCCCGAGGTATCTCTTAAACGCAGATAAATGGTATGATATTTATTGTTGAGTTTGGCATCCGCATATACGGTATAATTGGTAACATCCCAAACAGTATCCGCTATAAAGACCAGATCGGACTCCTCAGGCAGGATAAAATCCGTAGCATTCTTACCGTTCTTTTTTGAATGGTCGGCAGTACAGGATGAAGTTGAAAAAGTAACTGAAAACGCGAGTAGCAGTAAGATTACGCCCCCGACAGTCCCGACACGGGAATATAAATTCATATGTATTGATTTAAATCTTTTGAAAATAGACAGTACCTGCCATCAGTCAACATGCCGACAGCCCGTACGAAAAGCAAAATGACTTAAACCAAAGGTGGATGAAAAATAGTAAAGATTGGTCTATAGCTATAGTTTGCCTGATATGCTGGAAGTAAGGTCTCCGCAGCCGCTTCTTCAAAAAAAGCGATATCAAGGTTAAAACATTGCTGATTATTGATAAATACAACGTCGATTATACGAGATTCCAGGTTCTTTTGTTCCTTCTCCTCATGTTCACGCATTTTCTTCATCAAAATACATTGTCCTCTACAGGAAAGTGCCTTTTCGTTGAATCGATTGATACACTCATTCTTAGCGATATAATCTCTGTTAAATTCAAAAACAGTCCATAGCCAAACCGACGAGAAGCTCTGCAGGAGCATCAGCGGCAGTAAAATCCATATCAATTGTTTCGCTTTCATGTATCGCTAGTGAAGCAAATATACTAATTATTGACATATCAGCAACGAACTGCCTCTTTTCAAAACGCCCAAATGTTTTCTAAAACATCAAGAAGTTTTAGTACATTTAGCTAAAAATCACGCGCTTTGAGCAAATGAAGTTTAATCCTCTTTTAGTCATTAAATTATTACTTGGGCTGTTTATCTGCATCGGAATAGCTCTGACCATATTGATGATGGTTCATGAAAGCAAAGTTGTGGGAGGATATGTCGTTTCTGGACTTTTCATACTATTCCCCGGTATTATCCTGTACGGTATGACCGTTGGATTTCGAGTATCCGAAAAAACCATAACACGACAGATTGCCCAACAGGAAAGTGTAACATCCGATCATAAAGGCCTATACTATCAAATCCCCTTGCTAAAAACAACCCAATTTATCTCCTGGGAAATTATCGAGACCATTATCTACAGCAACTACCACAGCGACGACCAGGCGCAGTTCAACTTTTATCTGACACAACCGGCATTGCAAATCGCCTCAGAAAAGCCAGGATGGATAGCGAAAGTTCTCTTACCCTTGATAAAAACAAGTAAAAAGGTCGTTATTTACGAAAATTGCAGCAATTTTCGCGAAATCCAGAAAATGCTAGAGAAACATTTTTCCACCATCAACCCCGTTGACATAAACGAAGTCCATGGAAAAGGAACACTACTGAGCTCAAAGACCACCTTAAGGGAAAATACGATTCAGATCGAAGAATATTGGAAACCTAATCCAAATTTTGAACCTGAAAAAGTCATTTATGATCGATACAACCGGACGATTGATGAACTGAAACAATCAAAAAACAGCTAAAATTTGTTTTCCTCGGCAAACTCCCCCACGTCATCGTGTAATATTCAACAGGTATTGCTTATTATTTATTACTACGTTGGTGAATTGGCTGGGTGATATTTATGTTCGCAGCTGAGGCAAGGAGAATAAAAACCCAAAATAAGCTGATCGGAGATATGACACAAATTCCAGCAATTGTTGCTGATAAAATGGATAAATTTGTACCCGTTAAAATTATTACGATGATTAAAAGAATAACAGCATATTGGAATGACCGTAGTAGCTCCTGGCGCAAGGAAAGGGATGAAGCTTGGTCCCGGCCGGAGACCGAACACTGGCTAGCGTTTTTCAAGTCCGTCCGTAGCCAGACTACGGGCAATAAAGTACTTGAGGTTGGTACTGCTACGGGATATTTCGCCAACATTATGACCCTTGCGGGTTTTGAGGTTACCGCCGTTGACCTCTCCCCGCAGATGATTGAATATGCAAAACTTGTCAGCCAAGAACTAGAACTTCGCGTAGACTATCGGGTCATGGATGCGCAAGTACTACAATTTGAAGCCAACACCTTTGACTTCGTCTTCACCAGGTTGATGACGTGGACCATCCCCGATCTTGAAAAATGCTACCGCGAGATGGAACGTGTACTCAAGCCGGGCGGAAAACTGATCAACCTGGATGCCGATTTTGGGAAAACGGTCTTTAGTACCGAAAGGCACGATGAATGCCCATCGGGCGCTATCGATCAGATCAATGCCATCAAATCGGCATTGGACATCAGTGCACATCCACGTCCTGCTAAAGACGTCGAACTATTGGAAGCAGTTGGATTTGGTTCTATTGAAGTCGATATGGATGCACAAAATCGTATTCTTGAACTCCCTTTCGAGACTGAAGGACTTTTTATGCTAGAGGCTATCAAAAAGTAAAATTTGTTCAACACCCTTGATGTGTGTTTCGTTTGGAAAAGTCGCAAAATAATTGGTTTTCGGATCTTTCATACCAACCGATCTTTCATGAAAAACTAAGTTTGTCATTTAAATTTTCATCAAAAAAAGCCCGATCTATATCGGGCTTTTACAATAGATAGATTGTTATTAAGAGACAGCCTGATAAGCCTTCCGCGGAAACGAGATCCGAACAGAAACACCTGTACCATGCTGATTCTCGAACTGCATTTTTCCATCAATCCTTTTGATCAAATCCTTACAGAGGGAGATCCCCAACCCTGCACCATTTTTGCTCTCAGATTTTTTACGATCCCAGCTATTGACAAAATTTAGATTATGGAGGACTTCCGACGTAAGTTCTTCCCCTTCGTTGCTGACGATGAGTTCCCACCGATCGCTCGGATCATCTATCAGTTGCAACACAATGCTACCGCCGACTCGTCCATATTTAATGGCGTTGCTAATCACATTTCTTAGCACAAAAGCGAGAATTCCTTTATGTGTATCCGCGCAAAAATCCGGATTCACCGAATTTATGATCTGTATATTGAAACGTTGGATTTCTAGCGTATAGATCCCCAATACCGCATCAATTTGATCGCGAATATTACAGTTCTCGGTATTTTCAAGTTTATCCCGGAGTTGTGACTCTGTCCATAGTAAGACCTCTTCCAACATCGTACGCGATCTGACCACCTGTCCTTTTAGATTTAAAAAGATGAGTTTAAGCTCCTCCTTATCAACTAGAGAAATATCATCAATCGCCAACAAAATTTCGACCGATGCAAATGGTGCTCTGAGATCATGTGAGGCAATCGATAAAACTTTAGTCTTGAAACTCTCGGCAATTTTTAATTCCTCATTATAATGGTGAATACGAATTGCCTGTTCACTGAGGATACTGTTTGCGGTCGTCAATTTGAGCTGCTCGACCTTTAACAACCGATTTTTTCGGATTAAAAAGTAGATCAGTACGCCTATCAGCGTTTTACTGATGACTATTCCAACAATAAGTAGAGTAATAATAGTTTGGCTTTGCACAATTTTTAGGTAATAAATTAACAATAATGACTAATGGAATACCAAAGCTAAACAATCACATGCTAATTAAAAAATTTACCTTAAAAAAAACTACACTTACCTCGATTCTTTCTTAACTCATTCAAAAAAAAGGCTAGATCAATATTGACCTAGCCTTTACAAAAAACTATCCTCTAATAGACGTATACCTTATATACCTTTGGTTTAATGAACAATAGCTCAGTAAAATAGTTTTAAGTATTTTATTTTTGTTTATTCGCCAAATAAACTTAGCTATTTTTAAATCCATTTCGGCGATGCTGCACTCTCAGCAAAGATTTCCTAAATTTCCAAAGCCTGCCTAAAGTTTATTGAATATGCTCAAAATTATTTGCAATTGGGTATGGCTGTCATCTCATCCAGTGACATATCCATCGCTTTCTTGGCCCACTTTTTTAGATTGTCCAAATCAGCTGTTTTTAACGCCTTATTTCCAAAGATTACCGCATTAAGTGCGTAATTTTTGGCATTCGCACAATTGCAATCTGGAATTATACTGTAAGCAGAAGCTTCTTTTGCTTTGCCTACAGCATCCTTAAGCAAAACTTTGGCATCATCCAGTGATCCAGCCTGATAGGCTTTTTTAAAGCTCATAATCCTTAAAGATGACAAAAAGTGCGGGGTCATTGCTCAACGAGTCGAGATCCAACTGATAATTTGTGAGCCTATCCTGATAACGGTCCATATCGCGTTTTAAACTCCTTACCTCTATGGAAAGTGCGTTCAAGATGTTGAAGGTCACTGTAAGGTTGCGCGATGATTGCGCAGAACCCTTGTTTTCAAAGACACCATCTTTTGCAATATCATGTAAGACGATCAGCTCCTTCAGCTCCTGGTCCACGTTCAACGAATCGAAACCTTTGCGCAGAAAGGAACGCGATTGGCTCGCCAATAACTTAATATCCTCCAATACCCGATTTTGGCGGATGGCTGCACGGTCCATTACCAAATCCCGGACACTCCTTTTAGCCGATTCTTTAAAAAATCGTTCCGTCTTGTCTACAAATCCCTGCTGAACAGAATCTTGGGGATTACCAAACAGCCCCCGTGAAAACAATATGATGAAGAAACATGCTAAAAATTTCCTGCGCATTGCCATTGAAGTTTATTTTTTTCCTTTAGGTATTTAAATTGTACTATGAACACCTAAATGTACATATATTGCTTTAATATTGTTTCATCATCCTTCATTTAACAGCAAGATATTTTATAGTTACCCTCCCCTCAATTCGATCTTTCACAAAACCAAAGCCGCTTCGGTCAAAACGCGATCAGTAGCCTAAAAACACGTCCGGGATCATTCAACCATGATTCCAAGGCCAATTGTGCATCCTCCGCCCGATAAATAGCCGTTATCAGTTCTTCGATCGGGCAGGTTTTCATTTTCAAGTAATTCATTACCGCAGCAAAATCCTTTGCCGTGGCATTGCGCGACCCGCTGATATCCAGTTCCTTTTTGACAAAAAACTGTGTATCAAAAGGAATCGCTTCCTTTGCATACCCGATATACAGCACTCTGCCTGTATATGCAGCGGCAGCAATGGCCGCCAGGTATGTTTCCTTTCGGCCAACGGCTTCTATAACAACATCAGCTCCCATGGACTGAGTCAACACATCCAACCTCGCAAGCAGATCTTCCGTAGCGCTATTAATCGTATACTTTGCACCTAGTTTTTTCGCTAGTTCGAGCTTTTCAGTACTCACATCGACAGCAATGACTGTAGCTCCCCGTAATGCTGACCGAATGATCGCCCCCACTCCGATCATACCACATCCAAATACCAATACAATATCGCTGTCTGTTACCGATGCTCGGTCAACGGCGTGGAAGCCCACACTCATAGGTTCCACAAGAGCCAATTCTTTGGATGAAAGCTGTCCCCCAGCGATGATCTTTTCAACAGGTAAGACAAGATATTCGGTCATGGCGCCATCGCGCTGTACACCCATAGTCTCGTTGTAACGGCAAGCGTTGGGCCTATTATTCTTACATGCGGTACAAACACCACAGTTGGAATACGGATTTACGGTAACTTTTGTACCAACCTTAAGATCAGTTGTCACATTAGTCCCCAATTCCACGACCGTTGCCCCAATTTCATGCCCTGGTATGACCGGCAAATTGACCAATGGATTCAACCCCCGAAAGGTATTCAGATCTGAA
>NZ_DKSP01000048.1:0-11813 GCF_002472745.1 Sphingobacterium sp. UBA7253
TGGTGCCCCTAGCGTCAACATCAGATGTCAGCCGACTGCTGACTACGGCCGATTGCCACTTAAGCCTACCCGTGGCAGTAACCATATTCTTTATAGCAACGATCAGGTCGGAGAACGGATTCGACTTACCACTGATCTGCCTATTTCACATTTCTTCCAAGAGGAAAGCTGGACCATTATCAGTGAAAATAAATACCTTATACTGACGTATGATGCAGCTTTCGAATCGGCCATTGTAAGCACCTGTGAGGATTTCCTCCATAAGACGCTCAGTTATTGGCAGCGATGGATTAAAAGGTGTAGTATCCCCAACATTTATCAAACAGAAGTAATCCGATCGGCTCTGGTGCTGAAACTTCATCAATATGAGGATACAGGAGCAATTATCGCCGCATCAACAACTAGTCTGCCCGAATATCCAGGTTCGGGAAGAAACTGGGACTACCGTTATTGCTGGGTACGTGATAGTTATTATGTCTTAACAGCATTGACACACATCGGTCAGTTTGAAGAAATGGAAAGCTTTGCTAATTATATTGCTGGCATCACGCATCGCAACCCTGGAAGACTTCAACCTTTGTATGGTATCCTTGGTACCACCGAACTGACAGAACAGATCTTACCTTACCTAAAAGGCTATCAGGATAACGGTCCAGTGCGGATTGGCAATCAAGCTTTTGAACATATCCAAAATGATGTATACGGCCAAGCAATGATTGCCTTGTTACCTCTTTTCACTGATCAGCGTTTTAAAATCCATGAAAACAAGAATGTGTTAGGCTGGGTAAATTTCATTCTCGAAAAGATTGAGGCTACTATAGAGGAAAAAGATGCCGGTATCTGGGAGTTTAGAAATTTTGCCAACCACCATTGTTATTCCAATCTTTTTCAATGGGTCGGATGTAAGGCGGCCCTATTGATTGCGCGTCAAAATGGTTATCAAGATATGGAGGATCGCGCGAATGTCCTCTTAAAAAAAGCAGAAGCTTACATCGAGGCCTGTTATGACGAAGAGCGAAAAGTCTATCAGAATGCTATTGATAGCCGGAATTTAGACGCCAGTACCTTGCAGCTCATTGTCATGGATTACCTTGACCCAAAATCGGAACGCGCCCTTCATCATCTCGAAATGCTGGAAAAGGAATTAAAAGGTGAAAATGGACTTTTCTATCGCTATAAACATCAGGATGATTTCGGCAGACCCAAATCCACTTTCTTAGTCTGTGCATTTTGGTACGTGGAAGCGCTAGCCTGTGTCGGCCGTGTGGAGGAAGCGAAAGAGATCCTCGAACGTTTGCTGACCTACAGCAATCACCTGGGGCTGTTCAGTGAGGATGTTACCGAGGACAATGGCAGCCAATGGGGCAATTTCCCACAAGCCTACAGTCACGTTGGATTGATGAATGCCGTTTATCGTCTTGCCATAAAATTAGATAAACCAATTTTTCAATGACATAAAAACAAAATGTGCGATCAAAATAAATTGATCGCACATTTGTACGCTTATAATTGCCAATTAAATGGCCTTGATAAAATATTACAATTTATCCAGCCAGTTTTCTACCTCTTCTTTGGTTTTTCCGGTCTTTTGTTGCAATTTACCCAACAATTCATCTTCCTTTCCCTCGGCATACAACAGATCATCATCGGTTAAATCTGCATATTGCTGTTTCACTTTACCTTTCAGCTCGTTCCAACGGCCTTTCCATGTTAAATTACTCATAAATGCTCCTTGTTTTTAAAAAATGAAATGTATGTACTTTTATATTAATGTCTGTTTATAGCTGTCAAAATGTTCACAGATCTCCTCCATCCCAATTCGCTTGCCCATCAAGTCTATAAAACGGTTTTTATACAAGGAAAATATGTATAAACCCGTTGCCAAACTCCCTATGACAAAAATACCTTCCAGCTCATTGCTCTTCACAAGCTTGTTGTTCAGGTGACACTCTTTGAGTAACGGAATATTATAAGAAGACCATTTACCCATTTTATCTTTGAGTACCAAACCAATATTTTTTGTCCCTGTCATCATTTCAGCTCCTTTTATTAGAAAAACAGCTACGTTGCTTCAAATGTTTTCTAATTTTTGTCATTTTGAAAAGAATAGGTCTTTCATACACAAGAGCAAGTAATTATACGGTGGCGTCCAAAAAAAATGTTTCCAATTGATTAATTGGAAACATACTGTTAAAGATTGCTTTTACTATTTTTTGTTAGCGTTTACCTGGTAAATAGATTTGAAAACCTACGCCAACGCCTAAACCACTCGCACCGCTGCCGGTATTAATATTAGCCTTGCTATAATTGTAGCCAAAGGTAGCTTCCAAAGCAACAGTTCGTGTGATAAAATGTGCATATCCAACATTGGCTCCTACAGCCAGTGCGACATCTTTGCCCCTAGAACTTCCTGAAATACCAATATCTCCCTGTCCAAAAAACCGACCTGTACTTGATCCCGCATTTGGAAAGTAATAACGCACAAATGGCGCTACACCATAAGTCCATTCATTATCAGCATCTTTTTGAGTAGCCAAGCCAAGATTTGCCTGTGCACCAATAGCCAATCCATCGGACACGAAATAACCAGCTCGTGGTTGAAGTGCTACATTAAATGATTTTCCTTCAAAACTATAGCCAAGATTACCGATCGATCCACCGACCATCCAATTTCCTTGTCGAATAGGTTCAATTCCGACATCCGAGGACATCTGTGGCGTAGTTTCAATTTTCTGAGCATGGGCCTGATACCCAATTCCTGCTGTTATTAATAAAAGAAGTGTCAATTTTCTCATAGTATCTCTATTATCTAAATTACTTTAGTTTAATAACAAGATCGACAAATGAAAAGTTTTAAATTTATTCTTAAAATATATCGTTTTGTCATTTTGTAAAAAAGAGAACCAATCAGATTTGACTCATGTTCCTATTAAAAAGACGATGAATACAGCAATTCAATTTGGTGATGCTATTTCAGATTATTTCCAAGAAAGCTCCCTATTCTTGCACGAAATAGCCCCAATGGAAAACCAACCGGACAGCTACAGTCTTAAGTCCGTATTTAGTCCATCCAAGGTTTCGGATCGAGATGCGGTCAATCGCAAACTTAACTCTCCAAAAAGTATGGCTGGCCCCGATCCAAGTGAAGAAGAACAACGCGACCGCACAACTAGAGAAAAGATTAATACAGAAGAGGATCAACATAAAGAGAAACCAGATCATTCAGAAGAAGATATTTATGATGCTGATTCAGATCAAAAAGAAAAGGATAAAAAAAACTCCCACAACTAAGGGAGTTTTTTTGTGAATATAACGAAGAGGTCCGAGTGACCTTTTCTAAGTGCTCCTTTAAGGTTTAGATTGTATAGCATTGATGCTATCCTTCCTAAGCGTGTCTGCTAAACTGGTATCCTTCTGCATGCTCATTTTTTGTTGCTCGCTTAAATTGTATCTTGTTTCATCGGCAGCGCTCGGCGCGATATTGTCCGCCTGACCACTTCCTTCTGCTGGATTTTTGTTTGGATTTTGGCACGCAAAGAATAGTGTGCTGCAAAATAATAACGTTCCCAAAACTACCGTGAATTTCTTTCTCTTTTTCATATTTTATTTTGTTTTTGTGATCAATCTTTTTCTTAAGAACCACATTCAGAACTTATTAGTTTAATAAAAACTGATAAAAAACAATCATTTAAACTTCTGCTTAAAAAAACAGACAGTTCCCACACTCCACTAAATACAGAAGGATACCCGTAATAAAGACATTTTTTAATGGAACAAATACCCAATTAACCGGGCCCAAATCGGTCGCCTATTTTTATCGGGACGCTTTCAATTGTGTACTCTTGTAGCGTTTAGGCTACAAAATAATCAATACGCAGGTGTACGTATTTTTCCCCTATGCCTGTTTAAACAAGTTTTAGATGAACCTGAAAACGTAAATGTAGCACTTTAATTGCACCTCCATGTATCAAATAAACATCAATCAATTTAACAAACGATACTATGAGCAATTCCAATTTGAATATTTTAGTCGAGGAAAAAAGAAGTCTTTTGAAACATTTTGCGGGAAAATTCACCAATGATCCCGATGAAAAAGAGGATTTAATTCAAGAGACGCTTATTCGTGCATTGAAATCGATCGATGATTTTATCCGTCATCCCAAATTAATGTCGTGGCTCTACGTTATTATGAAAAATGTTTACATTAACCAATATCGTAAAGCCAAACGTATAAACGACATCCATGAAACATACATCGGTCTAGAAAGCACTAACACTGTAGAATCCAATAAAAGTGACAGCAAGTTTATCGCTGATGATATTCAAAAAGCGATGTGCAGTTTGTCGGAAGAAAATTACCAGGTGTTTCAATTATTCCTTGAGGGATACAAATACCATGAGATCGCCACCTATTTTGGCATGCCTGAAGGAACAATCAAAACCAGGATACACATGACGCGAAAAAAACTTCAAAAACAACTTAAAATTTACAAATTAAAATAAAACAAAACGTAGCTTTTGAGGTTATCTACCTAAAGTAACTTAACCGGATAGCTGACAATTCGCTAAATAATAAATATATGAAATCAGAAGTTAAAACAAAAAATCAGCACAATATGGTCATTACGCTGATTATCTGTGGCGGTCCCATTGGAAAGGGAAATGGTAAGACCATTGTACAAGCGGTAGTTACGGACACATTAGACAAAAATCAAACTAAAGTAGAGACAGAAAAAGGTAAAAAATCTCCTTCTGTAAATAAAACAAAATAGATGAGAATTTACTCATAGAACATTGAAATTTATCCATAGAAAGGGTTGCTTTTGTTAAGAAAGTAACCCTTTTTAATATATTTTTCTTTCTATTTACCTGATAGTCCGTCTCCCCTTTCCTGTATAAAACCCTTGATTTATGTGAATAATACGCATCTTATTTTTTTCGAAAACCGGGGATGCCTCTCTTCCGTTCTTACAAAAAAGATTAAAAATTCACTCATCAGCATGATACAATGGAAACCAAACTTATAAATGACCATAGAATGATCAACGATCTTATACAGATCAACCATGATCGAACTGCTGATTAACAAATGGCAACTGATATGGTCTCAAGCATTCACATAAGAAATTTAAATAACATTTTTGGGTTTAAGCATACGTTGACTTTGGAGATTATTATATGAAAGTAAAAGCCGGTTATACAAGAAAGAAAATAGGCAAGTCTTTTAAATATTTTGATACATCAGGAACAGAAGTATCTGATAAAAAGATCTTAGAAAGAATTATGAAACTGGTTATTCCACCCAACTGGAAGGATGTATGGATTGCCAAAAGTAAGACCAGTGATCTGCAAGCTTTTGGATTCGATCAAAAAGAGCGTAAACAATATATCTACCATACGAAATTCGTTGACCAACGGCAAGCGGCAAAGTTCAGCAATATTCTTTTTATGGGTAAATATTTGCAAGAATTAAGAAAGATCAGCACTAAACATCTCAAACATCAGGTTTGGGATATGGACAAATTGTGTGCAATTGCTTTTAAAATTATGGACAGTACATTAATTCGTATCGGCAATAAGCGCTATACACTGACCAATAAGTCATATGGCCTAAGTACACTGGAAAAAAGGCACGTCACCATCGAAAACAACACGATATCTTTGGCTTATAAAGGCAAAAAGGGGGTTTTTCAGCAAAAGTCATGGTCCAATAGGCAACAAGCTAAGCTTCTGGAAGAACTTTTAAAAATGAAGGGAAAAAGGATATTTCAGATTGATAGTGCTACGTGCGAAAGCACGTTCTGCGGTGCCGCCTTTAATCAGTATCTCCGGGAGAATTCTACGGGTCAGATCAGCTGTAAAAGCATTCGTATTTGGGGAGCCAGTCGAGAAGCTTTTTACCAGCTCGCCCAAACAAAACAGGCGGAGGCACTTAATGCCCGAAAAAGACAGTTAAACAAGGTCATTAAACATGTTGCTGAGCAGCTCGGCAATACAAAGACTGTTTCACAGACTTATTATATCCATCCTGCCATACAACGTTTATTTATGGAGGGAAAATTCCCCAGTATAAAAAGTAAATTACCGCTTGCGAAATTAGAGGATAAATTATACCGTTTTCTGCTTAAACACACCGATAAGGCAATTGTTTAACGTCCAAACCTAAACCATTCGTCCAATGGATGGCTTAGGTTATTCATCCAACATGCTGCCATATCCATGGCTGCAACAGAAAATGTGATACCATTTCCACCGAAACCACACACAAAGTATGAGTTTTTAAACTTTTCATGTTTTCCGATATAGGGCAATCCATCTTTGGTTGTTCCAAAAGTACCAGCCCAGGCAAAATCTGCGTGAAAGGCCCTATCGGTAAAAATTTTGTTAAATGACTTTTCCAATTTAAGTGATTTCGCTGAAATGAGACTATCTCGCTTGATGGGGTCTTTAAATTCTTCATCTTCTCCCCCAATCAGAAACCTATGATCGTCTGTGGTGCGCATATACAGATAGGGTTCAGTAGTATTCCAAATAAGCAGATCGCGATACCGATCATAATTGTCTTTATCGACTTCTGACACGATTGCGAATGTACTCAATAGATCGACAAATTTCTCCGGAATAAGGTTTGTCGTTTCGTATCCTGTACAATAAATAATTTTCTTCGCTTTGATTTTAGCTCCTGTCGAAGTGGTTACAAGATTATGCCCCGACTTATATAATACAGAGTCTAAGGCTGTTTTGTCGAAAATCAATAATCCCTTTCTAACGTTGTATGCCAGCAGTTCATGTGTAAAGCAAAAGGCGTCTATGCTTGCCCCTAAAGCCGAGAGAATTCCAGCATAAGCGCCATGTATAGCATAACGATCCTTGATATCTTGTTCCGTTAACCATTTAACGTCAAAACCTGCCGCTTGTCGGGCTTCAAACTCTTGCTTCAACCAGGAGATATCTTTTTTCCTTGCCGCGTAGTAGAGTGATTTTTTTGTTCGGAAACCAGCTTTGGACCGGATCTTCTTTGCGATTTCCCCCAATTTGACAATTGCTTCACAACAGGCTCTGTAGCTCGCTATTGCGGCCTCTTCACCAATTAATTCCTTTAATCTATACAAAGGCACATCAATTTCATATTGCAACATAGAGGTTGTTGCTGCCGAACTCCCATTCACAATTTCACGCTTGTCAATAAGAATACATTTCCTTCCATCGTTTATGCATTGATGTGCGATCAGGGCTCCTGTAATGCCGCCCCCAACGACGAGAACATCACAGCTAAGATTATCTTGCAAGGAAGGATAACTATTTAGAAGACCGTTTTTTATTAACCAAAAAGGTTCATTTGACTTTAAATCCATTGTAATAAAAGCTTATTGAATGTTTGTATAACTATTTCTGAAAAGAAATAGTTTGGTTAGCATTTTATTAAATTTCAAACCATTTGAGCATTAGCTAGGTTATCTTATTAGCAATTAATAGATTACTTATGCGAGCAATTTGGACGGGGGCTATTGGTTTTGGTTTGGTCAATATCCCAATTAAAATATATAGTGCAACGGAGAATGCTGCTTTAGATCTGGATATGCTTGATCGAAATGATCTATCCAATATTAAATTCAAGCGGGTGAATGAACAAACCGGCAAAGAGGTAAAATGGGACAATATTGTTAAAGGATATTTCATAAAAGACCATTATGTCGTGCTGGAAGATGCGGATTTTGAAGACGCAAGTCCGGAAAAGACCAAACTTATCAATCTTCATGCTTTTGTTAAACTGATGGATGTAGACAGTATATATTTTGAAACGCCCTACTATCTGGAGCCACAGAAAGGTGGAGAAAAAGCCTATCAGTTATTGCTCAAAGCATTAGAAAAAACTAAAATGGCGGGCTTAGGGTCATTCGTCATGCGAAATGTAGAACATCTAGCCCTTATAAAGCCCTATCAAAATGCATTGGTTTTGAATAAAATACGTTATCAACAGGAAATCAGATCACTTGACGAGCTTAAATTACCTACTGCAATTAAAATTCAAAAAGCAGAAATGGATATGGCTACACAGCTGATCGAGCAACACAGCACATCCTTCGATATCAGTAGCTATAAAAACGAATATATGGACGAGCTCCTCAAAATAATCAAACAAAAAGACAAGGGTAAACGTCCTACCATTCGAAAAATGAAAATAGAGCATACAAAAGCAGATGATTTGCTTGCAAAACTTAAAGCAAGCCTTGGTTAAACAAAATACCCTGTGTCATGATACGTAAACTAAAGTCGGGGCAATATCGAATATATGCCAGGCATCCAGATAAAGAGACGAACAGACGTCGGAATCTGGGTACTTTTGATACCCTTGAGGAGGCAAAAAAACACGAGCAAGAAATTCAATATTTTAAGCATAAGAAGTGAAATAAGATGAAGAATATCATACCGGAACAGAAAGAAGGTAAGCACCTGGATTGCTTTGAATCCCTCGAGTTTCCAAGTGAAGCTATGGCCAATTTAGCCTATGCTTCGGCTATAAACAATCTTAGAAAAGTCAACCATTGGCATGAGCTCGCTCAGATACCTGCTACTGTGTTTCAATTAACAGCGGGTTATGGTACTCCAATTGATCGCTTACTCGAATTACATGATTATATCAGACTCGATATTCCAGGACCTGGACTTCCAAGTAGTGATGGTTATGATTGGGTAAATATTGTCAGCCTCATTTCAGACAAAACGGACGATTATAGTGTTTTTGCCATAACATTAAAACCTTGCCCCGATCCAAGCCATCCTGGGGATAAAAATACAGCACATTTTTTTGAAGGAGTTTCATCTTCTACCTTTTTGATCGAAAAACGGAGGAATAGTATTTTGTTCCAATACGCTGGAAGGAACGAGATCATCAATGTCGACAATGAGAATATCAGTGATAATGTCAGGAATTATTTCATTGGTCTAGCAGCTAAAATTGGGGCATCTTACCCACAATGGAAATCACTTCTTAAAGGAATGGCTCATGCCGTGGCCAAAGAGTTTAATGTTCAGCATTAGTTCCTTCTGCCGAACGGAAATTGGCAGCAGCTTTAATTTCGAAATAAAAAGAACCCAATGAGGCAATTTTATATCTTTTATAACCTTCTGTTATAAAAGATTCAATCGATGTTGTCGTAATTTTTTTTGTATATTTATGTATATCATAAGAAGTTTTGGGGTATTATGAATCATACATTTCAATCTAACAATCAAACCATCATTATCCTTCAATCTTTTGGCAGTCTGGTCATCTTAGATCGACATTTTAATGTCGTTGGGATAACCGAATCTGTCGTAAATGATCACGACGCCAAAGAGAACCTATTAGGAACTCATTTCTTTGATAGCTTTAGCAATACATTCGGTGAAGCGTTATCCAAAATCAAGAATGCAGTAACTGATCTACTTGAAAACGGGCAGTCGCGCCATATTTTGCCTATTAAAATGAGAAAAGAACGTGTTTATGTAAAATTGCGAAGACACGATGAATACTTCTATATCGAGTGGGAACAACAACACAAAAAATACATTGCTGCAAAAAAAATAAATGAGCTTAATTTTTTGCTAGATACTATTCAACCAAATAATTGGGACCGTGTTTGTTCGGCCGTCAACAAATTACTGAATTACGATCGGGTTTTCGTTTTGCAGGTTCAGGAAACGGGTTATAGTTCCGTGATTGCGGAACATACAGCAGATGGACAAGCCCATTTCAAAGGAATGGAGTTCTCGAAAGATTTCATGCCCGAAGAAGTCTTGTCGTACTATCGGAGCTATTCATATCGATATGCTCCCAATATTAATATCGAGGGACAAAAATTCTACTATACTGACGAAGGAATTGATCCGGTCTCGAGTTTATTATCACCGTTACCTGAACTTCATCGGCTTTTTTTAAAAAAGATAAATGTACAAAGCGCCTTGTTTTTTAGAATCTGTATCGATGATGACTTTTGGGGTCTTGTGGTCGCACAGAATGATGAAGAGCGGGTGGTCGATCTGCAGCAGCGAAAACTATGTACGTTTGCCATCCAGGCAGCCACCAGCAAATATGAGAGTCATGTCAAACAGAATCTGTTGGAAAGAACGGAACTTCTTAAACTCGCTGAAGAAGAGTTAAAAAGGAGCCTTTCTGAAAATAAAATGGTGAATTGTGCTTTGATACAGCATATGGATATTCTTACCCAGCTGGTCAATGCAGATGGATTGGCCATATTTAACCAGGGCGATGTTTTTAACTATGGTCATTCTCCGCAGAAAGCGCAATTTTATGAAATCATTCAATTCCTGCAAAAACATACCGATAAAGCCCTCTTCAAAGATTATAATTTTCGGCTGAATCATCAGGATAACTTTAACGATAAATTGGGTTTTGCGGGGCTCATGTATCTAAAGGTTGGCTTGGAAAACGATTATTACCTCGTTTGGTTTAGAAAGGAAAACCGTAATCAGGTGATGCAGATGGAGCTGAAAAACGAGCCGCATGAAAGCAAACAGCTCAAAATCTGGGAAGATATGCGCTATGACGTTGCCAAACCCTGGAATGATGCTGAAATCAATTTTGTCCTTCGTCTGAATCAGATTATCAAGGAATCCATTTTTGCAAAATTAAAGGAACGTCAGTTGCTAAATGAGGAGCTTCTGAGTTTGAACAATGAGTTGGAAATGTTTACACATACCCTTTCTCATGATTTAAAAAATCCCTTGTCCATCTTAAAAATGGGCATACAATTTCTACAGCAGCACTCCGACAATATTGATTTTACAAAAATCAATAAGTGGTACCAGAATTTCAGCCGAAGCGTTACAAACATTGAAGATATTATCAACAATATGGTCCAGTTGAGCCAGCACCGTTCCAGCATTTTAGACAAGGAACCACTTCCCATGGCCTATACAATTCAGCGCATATTTCAAGAAAATAGCATTTTATATAACGTCAATAATTGCCAACCCACTTTTGGTACCCTATTACCAATTTGGGGCGAAAAAAGTGCCGCGTATCAAATTTTTTCCAATTTAATTGTTAACGCAATAAAATATTCTGCACAAGCAGACAGGCCTTTAGTGACAATAGATAGTTCCGACGAAGACGATTATACGCATTATCAGATCAAGGATAACGGTATTGGCATACCAAGTGACCACCTGCCTCATATTTACGAAATGTTTACCAGAGCCGACAATGTGGGTTCAATACCTGGTACGGGCATTGGGCTTTCGCTGGTGAAACGGATAATGGAACGATTGGGAGGAAGTATCGAAATTGAATCAGAGGTTGGTATAGGCACCGTTGTCCACCTCTACTTCCCTATTGTTAAGCCATTTCCTGAGCAAATGTTACTCGATTGATCTTTGTTTCAAATCCTGAAATCTTTCAAACTATTTTCCATCTAACGTTGTTCATTTAAGGAGAGAATACCATCCAATAAAAAGGATCGTATCACTTAAAAAGAAATCGAAAATGGAAGAGATATTGCAACATGCAGTAGTAAAACGAGGTTTAATTATTGCCTATTATTTTAGTAACATCTGGTATCGTAAAGGATTGTTCGGGGAACGTACTATTCCCGATCCAAATGACACTGATCCGACCGAACATCCTGATCCAGCTATAGATGAAACCGATCCGGAAGAAGAGGAAAATATCAACTACACACATAAAAATCCGCAGACAAGAAGCAACATAAGCCCTGGAAAGAAGTCTTCCGCTACCTGGGACGAAAATGTCGAAAATCGGGCCATATCTAAAAAGACAGATTGACCGATGGGTCAATCTGTAAAGATAT
>NZ_DKSP01000048.1:11917-15832 GCF_002472745.1 Sphingobacterium sp. UBA7253
AAAGATATTTAACTGTCCTTTTTCATCAAAAAAAACATCGCTGATAAAAACGATACGCTGATCTCCCGTCTTTAGGGTACGGCCGTGATATACACAGCGGATTTTTCCCTCCTTGTCCTGAAATAAACTATTATGCCCAGTACCCGAAACCACTCCACCTCTATTGGTATTCTTTTCAATGATCGGATTAGATGCCGATTTTTGATAGCTTCCCAAAGGAGCAGTTGCTGTTGCGTAGCCAACAGCGTAATTGGCTCCTGCAAAATAATTGGCCGAATACATCATGTAGTATAATCCATTTTCTTTGACCAAAAAAGAACCTTCTGTCCATCGTCTATTGACCTCACCTGAAGTAACTGATCTACTTTCCCATTCTGATTGTGCGTCGTTCATCGTAGCTGGGGGGCGCATTAAAAGAACTGGACTCCCAATCACCTTCGTCATACTGCTATCCAATTCGACTCCGTAAACCCAGCTTTCTTCAATATTCTTATAGCCAAATTTCTTTTCTGCCCAAGTTGCAATTTCTGATTCCACAGGATGTTCGTAGCAGCAGCGTGAATAGAACAGATAATTTCTATGGTCTGTATCTCTAAAAACATTCGCGTCAATGATGGGATATCCAGGATCAAAAATAGGTTTCCCGCTCAGATCTTTAAATGGCCCCAATGGACTATCCGACACTGCAACTCCTATACGATAGTTTTCTAAGTGTTTTTTCGGATTTTCTTTCCAATGAGCACTATAATACATGTAATATTTGTTATTCACACGATAGACCTCTGGCGCCCAAAAATCCTTTTCCCCCCAACCATTCGGCTGTTTGGCATCGTATACTTTTCCCTCCTTTTTCCATGTCTTTAGATCTTTGGAACTATAGGCTATAAATCCATTTTCAGTCCCGCCGGTTCCATATAAATAGTATTGATCCGAAGGTGGATCGAATACAATAAAAGGATCACCAAAGGCTACATCTGTTTGATAGGATTTTCTAGGTTGCCTCGATGGTTGATCTGTGCTTAAAAATCGAAACTTTGCAGTGTCGAATTGGGGAACCAAGACACCGCTGTTATTTGCCACAAATTGAATCGGCACTATGGCTGTCCGCCGAGGTGCAACTTTTTCATCTGAAAAATGTGTATGGCAGACATAATACCATTGCTTTCCTTTTTTGAAAATGTCTCCATGTCCAGTTCCGGCAAACCCGCTATTTTTACGGCTTAATGCAGGCTGACCTTCCAGTTTTTTCCAGGGTCCATAAATATTTTCAGCGATAGCAACACCCACAGCGTAGTCCTTATTCCGAAAATCATTCGCCGAATAGAACATATAATAATATTTTCCCTCTCGAATGACAGTGGGACCTTCACTTACTGTCCAGTCGGCATTCGCCGTATTTTCCCAGGGAAGTTCTGGATGGAGACATTCTTTCAGCGTTTCTTCCTTGATTCCGGAATAATCTGACTTCAGCTCCGCCACAAAAATTCTATTCCCATCCTTTAACCTTACATGAAATAGGTATTTTTTCCCATCTTTATCGCGGAATACAAATGGATCAATTTGCTTTTGCCCAATAGCAATTGGCACTTTGGCAGTTTGCTTAAAAGGACCCGTTGGAGCATCACCGACTGCGATTGCAATATGCTCATCGGCTGTGTAAGCCATATAAAACTTACCATTCTCAAACCATACTTGCGGAGCCCAAAATCCTTTTGATCCAAAGATATCACCCTTTACAGCCGCAAAACCTGAATTAACTCCCTCCGGACTTACCCAGGAATCTAAATCCTTAGACTGGTATACTTTAAAGCCCTGCTGTTCATGCTGATCACCATTCGTACCATAAAGGTAATAATATCCTTTGTGATAGAATATGGTCGGATCCGCTTGAAAAATGCCGTTTATAGGCATCTGCGCATTTTCAATCTGATCTTTGTTTACAGTTTGCGCAAATGTCCTTGGGACAAAAAACAGTAAGAAAGCAATAGGCAGCAAATATATTTTGTTCATTGATTATAATACATCATATAGGTGAAAGCCTAAAATTGAACAAATATTTGCTAAGATTGGAGGTAAATCGTATCAATTGAATATCATTTTGTATCAGATTAAAAATCTCCAGATAAATTTATTGAAATCCATTCCTCTTCTATTCCCACAAACCCATTTTACTATCCAGACTTTTTCTATCCGAAAACATTTCGCTATATACACCAACATACTGACACTATCTTTACGGATCAAAATTTCCCTGATCATTTGCCAGGAAAATTTTCGCTAATTTAAAATACCTCTTTCAAAAGCAAACTTAACCAGATGTGCCGTGTTTTTTACGCCCGCTTTGTCTATGAGGTTCTGACGATGCCCCTCAACAGTACGCTTACTTAAAAAAATCTTATCTGCAATTTCAACATTCGTGTAGCCTTCCGCAATCAGTTTTAATACTTCAAGTTCACGCTCCGAAATATCAAAATCCGTTTGCCATTCTCCTGGGATCTGCGCATAGCTTTGCCCAGAACGGACTTGATCTAAAAGTATCATGGCGATCTCTTCACTCATGTACCGACCTCCGTTAGCAATATGATTCAGCCCAAAAAGCAATTCGTGATAGCCAACATTTTTGACCAAATAGCCAGCCAGACCAGATTCAAACGCCTCAATGACATAATTAATCTGATTCAGCATGGATAGTATAACCACTTTAATAGATGAATACTGTTTGTTTAGGACCTGAAGCAATTCCATGCCGTCCATTTCATCCATACTGATATCCGTTAAGACGATATCAGGAACAGAATTTGCACTTAGGAAGTCGAGCGCCTCTTTGCCATTCGACGCTTCGCCAACGACTTCAAATCCTTCTTGAGATTCTAATAGTAATTTTATTCCGTTACGTACAACCATGTGGTCTTCAACCAATAGGATTTTTATCATTATTATCTTTTTAAATAGTCAATTTTAGTAAAATACCTGCTACAAGTGTATCATTCATAATCTGCGCATTGTAGAGTTCTGCAATCTTCGTCAAGCGCATTTGTCTGTTTTCGGGCTTTGATACTGACAAGGCTTCTCCTTGTTGAAAAAAAGGTGATACTTTGACAAGAATTTCAAATTCGATCACCTGCACTGAAATTGAGATCGACTGCGAGGCCATTTCATCATTTAAATATTGAAACATTGCAGTCAGAAATTTAAATAGATGAATTTGCGTCTGATGATGTAATTCTCGCAAATGAGGGTCAAGCAACGTATCAATTATAAAACCAGATCGTTTTTTGTAACTGGCAACGGCTTCATCAACAGCGTGAAAAATTCCCAGGTCATTTAATATGGGATTGTACAGCAATCCCGCTTTATTGCGGATTTCTATAACTAAGGTAGTCAATGAATCACGTAGGCAACGTAATTCTTCAAAATCGCCATAACGATTAGTGAAATTCTGAAGCGATATACGCATTCCGTAAAGCTCCTGAGCCAGTTCATCGCGAAAATACCGTCCTATTTTTCCGATATCATCCTGTTGATTCCTAATAATCGATTTATAAAAATCTTCTTGGCTACCGTCCCATACTTCCTTTAACTCCGCCTGATCTTTTAGACCTTCAGATTGGCCTTTCGGTCCATCTGATAGGTCAAAATATAGTTTTTTGTTCACGTCCCCCATATTGTTTTCCATTTCATGTTGTAACTAATAACCACTTCAAGGCACGAACAGTTTTAAAAATTAACACCTATTTATATAAAATATGTATCCTTTGAAGTACTGCGTATAAATACGTGCAAGAAAAAGATAAATGGGGGAATTTAGATAGGAAAACACTTGTTGTTAAAGTAAAAAAGTTCAAATAAAGCACCAATATACCAAGCGAACAATACACCCAAAACACTGTTTAACAACTATTTAGAATAAAAAAT
>NZ_DKSP01000016.1:0-40366 GCF_002472745.1 Sphingobacterium sp. UBA7253
AAAATTAAATGTAAATTTAATTAAAGATGTTCAACTTTTGAAGAAAATATCCTAAGTATAAAAGCTAAATAGTATTTTTGTCTTATGCAACGATTGTGGTCTTTAATAAGAAATAAGTATTTGTTAGCCGCTTTGGCTTTTCTCGTGTGGATGTTATTTTTTGATCGAAATGACTTTGCCACGCAGTACAGTTATCAAAAGCAGAAAGCAAATTTGGAAAGTGAACGCTCCTTCTATCTGAAGGAGAATGCCGCCATCATTAAAACAATTAACGATATTCGATCAAATCCGCAAGAAGTGCAACGTATTGCTCGTGAGAAGTATAAGATGAAAAAAGATAATGAGGATATTTATGTGATTACTAAGGTAGCAGCTAAAGAGAATCATTAAGATCTACAGTATCGTATAAAATGAAAAACAACGGCCATCATGTTTACATGACGGCCGTTGTTATAAAGTATATAGATATGGGTATTTTAATTTGCGGCTTGCGCTACTAAACCAATGTATAATGGTTTCTTTTCATCATTAGCTTTGCCTATGAGTATTAATGAATAATAATAGCCTTCAACCAATTTAATGTCGCTGCGTGTTGCGATTGTTTTCCCCGCTTTATCACGAGCTGTTACAGTGAATGTGCCACTTTTTTGAGCGATAAAGCCCTGATGAGCACTTGCAGAATTCTGTGTTTCTTGTGCTCTATTTGTCCATTCTGATGGAGAAGCCTGATCGCCTATTTTAAGGCTAACTAAATCCGTACCTTCAGCAAGATTAAAGAAGCGTAAACCAGACTCTGTATTTTTGATGTCTTTATTGATTCGATCTGTAGTGATCACCTGTACGGGTTTGGATTTCGTTCCAAATAAAAAGGATGTATATATGGTGCTGTCTTTGATTGTTACAGTTGTATCCGTTAATTTAGTGTTATACTCAGCGGAAACTGTAATTTTACGTGCTCCTGTAAATAAGCCAATTTGAGCATAACTCTTGAATCCCAGTGGATAATTGGGGTTTTGAAGCGAACCTCCGTCTGCGAAATATATAACTGCATTCGCATCAGTGTATCCATTGACCATGGTAAGCAATGCAGCAGGAATTGGCTGATCATCATTATCTTTTAGACAGCTTGTTAGAAAGAAGGCCGCTAAAGCAATAGCAATAAAATTAAATAATCTATAGTTTTTCATAACCGTGTAATATTAAAATCTGTTTTTGTGACTCACATTGCGCTTGTGTTGTCTATTATACGGAGATGACTGACACTTTGCTACAGCGATTTGTAAAAATAATAAAAATCCATATTCAGACTCGTTTTTTATTCCGATAGCCTTTGTAAGCCAGTTTTTAAAGATGGTGGTTAATCGGATCGGCAGCAGATGAATATGGTTCCTAGGCAAAATTTAATCAGTTTGAGGGGTAGGATTTGCCTATGCTTGATAAGCAATCCGATTTTGATGTGAGTTTCGTTGAGCGCGAGGATTTGGATTGTTAAACTAGTAATCCTAATTTTGAAGTATGAACAATAGAATCAAAAGAATTGCGAAGGGAATGTTTGAGCAGTTTAGGCATCGTAAAATTACGGAATCTGAATTTGTACAGGCGGAAGCAAAAGCGAGGAATCTAGGGAGCTATATGGACGACTTCAACGTATTAATTGCGATGTGTAAGGACACAATTACGGGGAAGTATAAAATGGATAAATGGAATTTATCGATTATTATCGGAACGATACTTTATGTGGTTTCGCCGATTGATGCGATTCCTGATTTTATTCTCGTGGGTGGGTGGATAGATGATGTGGCTATTGTTGGTTATGCCATTCGCAAACTTAGCGCTGAGATGGAACAGTATAAGCGTTCAAAGTTTCCTGTAGAAGCGAGATAAATAAAAAAAGCTACTTTAGAAAAGTAGCTTTTTTTATTTATTATTGAAGTTCAACTAGTGCTTAAAGTGTCTAACACCTGTTGTTACCATGGAGATTCCTTTTTCATTGGCCATATCAATTGATAACTGGTCTTTGATTGAACCACCAGGTTGCAATACCGCCGCGATACCAGCTTCTGAAGCAATTTCCACACAATCAGGGAAAGGGAAGAAGGCATCTGATGCCATCGCACAGCCTTTAAGGTCAAAACCGAAAGAAATTGCCTTCTCAATAGCTTGTTTCAATGCATCTACACGTGAAGTTTGCCCTACACCTGAAGCTAACAAAGTGCCATTTTTAGCAAATACGATTGTATTTGACTTGGTGTGTTTTACAATTTTGTTCGCAAAATAAAGGTCCTCCAGTTGTTCTGCAGTTGGCTGTACTTGTGTTACTGTAACCATTTGTTCAGGTCCTTCAATCGTATTGTCTTTATCTTGAAGAATGACGCCGTTCAATAAAGTTTTGAACTGTTGTTCTGGCAATGTAACCTCTTTACGAACCAAAATAATTCTGTTTTTCTTTGCGGTAAGTATAGCGATCGCTTCTTCAGAATAAGAAGGTGCAATCAACACCTCGAAGAATAATTTATTGATCTCTTCAGCTGTTGCAGCATCAACTTGACCATTCGTTATTAAGACTCCACCGAAAGCTGAAACAGGATCACATGCTAAAGCATCTAACCAAGCTTGTTTGATTGTTGAACGGGAGGCAACTCCACAAGCATTCGTGTGTTTTAAGATCGCGAATGTAGGTTCTGTGAATTCATCAATCAAAGCAACGGCAGCATCAACGTCAACCAAATTGTTGTAAGATAACTCTTTACCGTTTAATTTATCAAACATCTTATCTAAATCGCCGAAGAAAACGCCCTTTTGGTGTGGGTTTTCACCATAGCGCAACACCTGCGCTTTTTGCTCAGATTGTTTAAAAACCTGAAGCGGATTTTCTTGATTGAAATGGTTGAAGATTGCCGTATCGTAATGCGAAGATGTATTGAATGCACGTTTAGCAAATTCTTTACGTTGTTCCAATGACGTATTACCTTCTTGGTTTGCTAGTATTTCTTCCAATTCTTTGTAATCATTTTTGGAAGAGATAATAACAACATCGTTAAAGTTTTTAGCGGCAGCGCGTATCAATGAAATTCCACCGATATCTATTTTCTCGATAATATCTTGCTCGGATGCACCGGAAGCAACAGTTTCTTCAAAAGGGTACAAATCCACAATAACCAAATCGATCTCAGGTATTTCATACTGAGCAAGCTGTTGTTGATCCGACTCAAGCGGGCGGCGCGCCAAAATACCGCCAAATACTTTTGGATGCAATGTTTTTACACGGCCTCCTAAAATAGAAGGGTAGCTGGTGAGGTCTTCAACTGGAACAACATCTATACCTAAATCTTTGATAAATGTTTCTGTTCCACCAGTGGAATAGAAGGTAACACCGTATTTGTTTAATAATTCAACTAAAGGAGCAAGGCCGTCTTTATAATAGACTGAAACCAATGCATTTTTAATCTTTACAGGATGGTTCATTATGATGGATTTGTTTCGTGGCGCAAAGATAGGTATTTAAAATCTTGATACCAATAAATCAAGTACTTTAAATAGAAAGGAGAATCTGTTTACGAGATTCTCCTTTCTACATTGTTTTAATTTTATACCAAATTGAGCTTTAATTTTAGCTCTTCAGAAATTTGGTTGGTGATATCCCAGATTGGTTCTGGTTCATCGGTATTGTTAAATATGACCTGATCGCACGTATCCTGATAAGGAAGTAGGTACTCGTTGTAGGATGGTAGTACATGGTTTATCCATTTGTACATAACATCATCTTCAAAGTAGCCCCGTTCAACCAGATCGCGGTGTAGACGTCTTCTTAATGCGATATCCTGATCAGCGCTTAAAAATATCTTATGATTGATTAAATTGTTAATTTCCGTATAATAGAAAATGAATAGGCCCTCAATAATTAAAATTGGTGCCGGTTTAATCTCTAGTATTTTGGGTGTTAATGAAGGGTTGTTAAATGTATACTCTTCTTTATATATTGTCTCACCGTTAAAGAGTGCCTTGATATCTTTATAAAAAGCATCTCTGTCTATTGATGTCGGAATATCGAAGTTATAGAGCCTATTTTCCTCCTGGGTTTTAGTATTGGCAGGGATGTAATAATCATCTTGGGAAATTAAGGTCACCTCATTAGGCTTAAAATGTTTTAAAAAACTATTTAAAAAAAAAGTCTTTCCAGAGCCACTACTTCCGGCAATTCCTATGACATACGGTTTGTTATTCATTCTTACTATGCTATAAAAGCTATTTTATTCTGTTAATTTTCTAGCGGTAATCCATACGCAATTTCGACCTGGAAGCGTTTATCAAGTGCGCCTATGCTTGCGGCGGCAGACTTTGACAACACGACAATTGCATTTTGGTTTTCGGCATTATCATTAAATTTACCGACCACTTTTGCGTAAGTAACACTTTTGGTCATTGGGTTGGTAATTTTTAGAATAGTACCTACTGGCGCGCTCTTATGAAGAGCAAGGTTGCTGGTCCCTTGAGATGAAAGTCCATCAATCCACACGCCAATACCACGTTCGGACTTCTCGCGTATTCCGTAGCGGTTTGTTGAAATTTGATTTTCTTCTTTATCGTCATCGTCTGTAGAATCAGGCGTTACAATTTCGATTCCTTTAGGTTCAACTAATTTTGGCCGTTCAGGAGGTAGGGGCTGATTGGGGATCATAAGCTTCATTCCACCACCAATAACGTTATTTTTTAAATTGTTCGCTTTTTTAATATCTTCAACAGAAATACTGAATCTTTTAGATATGGCATAAAGGGTTTCTTTCTCACCAACGATATATTCCGTAAAACCTTCTTGCTGTTGCGGATTACGCGGGTTTTGCACTGCCGTATTTCCACGGTCGTTGCTTACTGTTGATTTCGCTTTTCGACCTGTCGGAATCTTAACAATTTGCCCCAGGCTTAATGTTCCATTACCATTTATTTGGGTCAATTGGCCCACCGTTGTTTTATACTTTTTACTTAACTGGTAATAATTGTCTCCTTTTTCAATTTTGAACAACACGTATTCTTCACCATTGATTGCTTCAGTTCCTACTGAATCAGGGATAAAATTAGTACGTAAAGAAGTTGAATTCTTTGCTTCAACTTGTTGAATAGCTAATATCGCGATGGATAGAATAGCTATCTTTTTATATGTTTTTAATTCGAATAAAACTTTCATATATTTTGCAATTATACTAAATACGAAACAAACTCCCGTTTATTATCTGTCAAAAGGAATATTTGTTCGTGAATAAGAAAATAAATGTTGAAGAGCTTTAGTTCCAGCTCGGAAACTGCAATAATAGACTCTGTCAATTTTTCTCTTGTGGATTGCACTAGCCTGATTTGATAACGATTGTTTCTGTCTTTTTCATAGAAAGCCCAAATAAAGTAGTCATTCACCGTATTTATCCAGATTTCACCATCAATTGGGAAGTCCTTCAAAAAAAGGGGAATTTCACCATTGTAGATAATAGGATAGACGAGCTCGCTGGCATAAGGTTTAAAGGGAATTTTATTTTTGCTTTCAATCGACATCGATTGGAGGTTCAAAAATAATTGGAAGCCTTCTGCTATTACTTTTGGTCTAATAAGTACGCCTTGATCAGTCATACCGATGAATATGTAGTTGAACCAGGTTTCTTGAAGCTGTGGATTGTAGCAATCAATTACCTGTATGCCTGCGTCGATAGGTGAGTTATTGGCAATCTTCTTAAGTATTAGTTTTTTGCATTGAATTCCAGCTAGGACCCACTCTTTGGCTATAGCCTTGAAGTCTTGTAATACGTAAGTTCCTTCAAAAGTGACTACATTAAAATAGGGCAGAGTATCGTCTGGGTTTCTGGTCTCCACAGCGATCAATTTATTCTCCGCATCGATTTCTATCCGCCAAATGGGGTATGTAAAAATGAAATTGAATGCTTTTGAAATTGTGTGATTTGCCATGTAATTTTCAATCCAAGGGGACAAACTTAGATAAAGTTACCTTTATATACAAGTATAATCACGCGTAAACTAATTTTATCGTGTTTTATGTTTGTTTTCTGCTATTTTTTCTCAAAAAAAAAGTCCAGACATCGCTGGACTTTTTTGAGAAAAATATAGTTTAAAATTTTGAACCAATTGTTAGTACAACATTAGTCCGTTGATTTTTTATGTCTGCTACTGGACTAGCATTATTCCAGTAGTTCTCATTAATCAAATATGGGCTTTCTTTGTAGTTGACTGCATTATACGCACCAGTTAAATCAACATACATGCCACGGCCAAGTTTAGCGCCAATACCTAAAGATGCTGTATAATTCGTATAGTCTGCATTTTTATAGGGGTTGCCACTGTAGTTGAAACCAGCTCTTCCACTGAATACATTGTCAAACATCACTTCACCACCAATTCGGGCATTAAATGCACCTTGGTAAGTATCTTTGATGTTTTGGTTCATGTTCTTTTCTAACGTTTTACTGTAGTTTCCTACATCTTTAAAACGCATAGCTGCATAGTCTACCCATTCGACATCAGCGGTTATTAGTCCTCTTGAAAATAATTGACTCGCCCCAAGAGACAATTTATAGGGCGTATTCATATTATACTCCAAGTAACTGTGCCCTGCGTCATCACTGGTTCTATACTCTTTAAATGATTTGTCTTCATTTGGTCTGAAGTAACGGAACTCAGAATTACTATATGATTCATCCCGGATGCTCATAAATGTAGGTGACTTAGCGGTGAATCCCATGCTAAACGTTGGTGTAAATTTATAGATTACCCCAAGTTTAAAGTCGACACCGGTACCATCAGTGGCTTGCGCATAATCATCATATAATTCATAATCTTTATCCAACATGGCATACTTTTGGGCATTGGTTGGTTTTAAAAATTCTGAATCTTTGTTGATGGCTTTTAATTGGTCGGCCGTCATTGTTTGACCATATTCTGTAAACCAGCTGGAATTGTCGTAGCTAAACGCGGTGAAACCTAAAGAGGCTCCTAAATACAATTTGTTACTATAATTGGCCCCAAATGACAATACAGATTCGGATTTACTACCTTTTTCTAGGATGGAATTTACTTGATTAAAACCATTTTTTCCATCAAAAGTTCCGCCGACAGTAATCGGAATATAGGCGCCTGCATTTTTGGGGTCTACGTCGAATAATAAAGAGTTGTTATAGACTTCCTGACCCCAACCTTGTGTTCCTCCGACGTCCGAAAGACGGTCTGAATAAGCATCTGATATCGAACTTGTATTATTTACTCCTCGATACTCTAGCAGGTTGTTAAAGACATAATTGCGGTTGTAAGCAATACCAACATTAAAATTCAACCAGCCCCTATCCAAGTTGCCTCCATTGCGGTAAGTTGGTAAGTGAAAAACGATTCCAGCATTATCTAAGTTGAAATTATTCTTGCTGCTGTTTGAATTTTGACCAAAATAGTCGGTTTTGTTTTTATTGTTAAGGTACCTGCCAGTTACTGATACATCAGACTGATTAAAGTAACCCAAACCTGCAGGGTTACTCGTAATTGAACTTATATCTCCACCTAATGCAGTTGAAGCATTTCCCATGGCTTTAAAACGAGCTGTTCCGCCATTGTCCCCTTGGGAGAATAAAAGTACATCTTTCGTATATTGCGCTTGAGTAGTCCCTGCTGCACCTAAAACGAATGCAGTTCCAAAAAGTAATTTTTTGATTGTCATATGCTAAAATATCGTCAATAATAATCAGTAGCACACAAGATGCTGTATGCTACTGTTTAAATGCTTTTAACTATCGAGTACGTCCTCCACTTGATCTTGAGCTACCGCCTCCGGAGAAGCCTCCTCCCGAAGATCTAGAACTACCACCTCCAGAAAAACCACCACTAGAGCGGGATGATGAACCACTATCATAGCTTCTTGTTGGCGGAGTATACGATGGTCTTGACGTTGAGCTTGGGTTGCTGGAACGTGTTTCCATCGAACGGCTCATTGGACGAGATACTTCACCTGAACTGTTTCGTGATCTGGAATCATTATTATAATATCCGCTAGAGGTGCTCCGTGTGTTGTTTGGATAGGAACCATTGACTCTATCTGAGGTTCTTGAACGCATACCGTCTGAGTAAGCTCTATTTGATACACCATCCGATGTTCTTGTTCTTCCTCCAGTTCTATCGTATGATGAGCTCCGTGACGATACTGTGCCATCAGAATTTCTTGATCTGCTAGCAACGGATGTAATCCTTCCTCTAGAATCACGTGCTACGCCGGTACGGTCATATCCTCCAGAATTTCGAGCAACGCTGTTGCGGTCATATCCACCTGAAGTTCGAGTTCTTGAGGATGAACTACGTGTGTTATAGTTATCTCTGTATACAGATCTACTTGATGCATACCGTGGTCTTGAGTTACCCCAGGAACCACCGCCCCAGTAACCGTTTCCGTACCAACCAGATCCCCAGTAGCCGCCGCCATACCAGCCATCCCAAGGTCTGTAACCGCCATACCAAGGAGATCCCCAGCCCCAGCTAGATCCCCAACCCCATCCGAGGCCGATAGACCAAGATGAACCCCATCCAGAGTTCCATCCCCATCCCATTCCGAACGATGGGCCGTATCCGTACCAACCGCCGAAACCATAACCATACCATGGATCAAAAAATGGGTCGAAATACGTCATGCCCGGACTAGCGTAATAGAAACGGTTGATACGATTGGCATATTCAAGATCTTCATAGGAATCATTGTTGTAATCCTGATCAGAATATTCGTCATCATAGTAACCGCCTTGCGCTTGCCCGTTTGGTTGGGCCTGATCTGCATCTGTGTAATAGTAATCTGGGCTTTGATAAACCTTTTGTCTAGCTTGCCCATTATTGCCATAGACATCGTCGCCATAGATTTGCCTACTTGTACCGCAGGAACCAAGCATGAACGCTCCTGTTATGGCAAGTGCTCCGATAAATAATCTATTTTTTTTCATAATATCCTAAATCCTTATTTTCGATTATACAGCCTTATTTACTATCTTAGACGCAAATTTCTCAAGGGGGTTTAATCGAAGTAATCAAAAATACAAATATTTTTTATTGAACGCTTTTCGTATTAGAATTACAGACGAGATTTAACGTAATAATGTTACAATAATTTATCAATTTCATATGAGTAAAGGAATAACAAGTCGTGCTGAAGATTATTCACAATGGTATAACGAGCTTGTGATTAAAGCTGATCTAGCTGAAAATTCAGCTGTACGAGGCTGTATGGTGATCAAACCATACGGATACGCTATCTGGGAAAGGATGCAAGCGATCTTAGATAAAAGATTTAAAGAAACAGGTCATAGCAACGCTTATTTCCCTTTATTCATTCCCAAATCATTTTTTTCTAAAGAGGCGGCGCATGTGGAAGGTTTTGCTACGGAGTGTGCAGTGGTAACACATTATAGATTAAAAAATGATGGTACAGGTAAGATCGTCGTGGATGAAGACGCGAAATTGGAGGAAGAGTTGATCGTGCGTCCGACTTCCGAAACGATTATTTGGAACACCTATCGCGGATGGATTGAATCTTATCGTGATCTTCCAATTTTGGTCAATCAATGGGCGAACGTTGTAAGATGGGAAATGCGTACACGTCTTTTCTTGCGTACTGCAGAGTTTTTATGGCAGGAGGGCCATACAGCCCATGCAACAAGAGAAGAGGCTATTGAAGAAACGGAACGTATGCTTGATGTGTATGCTGAATTTGCTGAAAATATTTTAGCTTTGCCTGTTGTACGTGGTAGAAAAACAGAAAACGAGCGTTTTGCGGGTGCCTTGGATACGTATTGTATTGAAGCATTGATGCAGGATGGAAAAGCATTACAAGCAGGAACTTCTCATTTTCTTGGCCAAAACTTTGCAAAGGCGTTTGACGTGAAATTTACTTCTAAAGAAGGTAAATTGGAGCATGTTTGGGCGACATCCTGGGGTGTTTCTACACGTCTGATGGGCGCATTGATTATGGCTCACTCAGATGATCAAGGATTGGTATTGCCGCCAAAATTAGCACCAATTCAAGTTGTCATCGTTCCGATTTTTAAGACTGAAGAAGAAAAAGCGCAAATCGATGCTTTTGTGAATCAGTTAACCAATGAATTGCGTGTGAACGATATATCGGTAAAATACGACGATCGGGACACACAACGTCCAGGTTTTAAATTTGCAGAATGGGAGTTAAAGGGTGTTCCTGTACGTGTAGCTGTTGGAGCGAGAGATATGCAAAATGGTACGGTAGAATTGGCGCGTCGTGATACTCAAACGAAAGAAACGGTCGTTCAGGAAGGCTTGGCTGGTACTATTGTACAATTGCTAGATACCATACAAGAAAATATATACCAAAAAGCGTTAAATTTCAGGACATCTCATTTTACTGAGGTGAATTCTTATGATGAGTTTAAAGAAGTATTGGAAGGTAAGGGCGGTTTTATCTCTTGTCATTGGGATGGAACAACCGAAACGGAAAAACGTGTAAAAGAAGAAACCAAGGCAACAATTCGTTGTATTCCTTTGGATGCGAAGGAAGAGGAAGGTATCTGTATCTTTACAGGGAAACCTTCAAGTCGGCGTGTACTGTTTGCAAAAGCTTATTAATAGTGTTGTCGTAATATGAGGATACTCATTTTGGGATGCGGTTGGCTCGCAGAATCTTTTGCGATACATATGAAGCATCAAGGCCATGAGGTTTGGGCTAGTACAACAACATCTGAAAAATACCATCGGCTTAAAGCTGATGGTATTTTTTCGTTTATTTTAGACTTTGATTATGAAAATTTTCCAGCACAGGTAGATTTACCTACTCAATTTGACTTCGTATTAAACAGTATACCGGCAAGTCAGAAAAATAGTGTAGCTATCCTTGAAAACAGATTTTCGAATATCAAATCATTTTATGCGCATATGACATGGAAGAAACAAGTCTTCCTGAGTTCTATTGGAATTTATCCGGACAAAGATGGCGTATTTGATGAATCCTATGCAGATACAACCAAACTTTCATCAAAACTCTTGCTTGCTGAAGCAAGTATGTTGGGATTGGATGATACTATAATTTATCGATTAGGAGGTTTGTTTGGTAAAAATCGTGTTTTTGCCAAATATTTTTCCGAACGTATTTGTACGACGGGGGAACAGCCCGCCAATTTTGTTCATATCGATGATGTGATCAGACTGTTAGAGGCAGCATCTTGCAATGCGCTTAAGCATACTGTATACAATGTTGTTGCTCCCTTACATCCTAAGAAAAAGGATGTTATTCTAGCTTCGGCAAAAAAACATGGTTATGCTTTGCCGCTTGCGTTCGAAGCTGCGGATGCGACTCAAAAAATAGTTAGCGGAAGATTACTTCTAGAGGAACTTGATTATAAATTTGTCCTGCCTGATCCTTTGCAATTTTAATTCATTTTTCTTTTTAAAATAAAAATGAATTTATGATTGTCAGCGTGAAAAAATTAAATAATTTCATTATTTTAACATCAATTCTACTAAGGGAAATTTAAGTAGAAAGTCATATTTGTTGAAATTTATTGATATCGATGGATTTTTTCAAGATATCGACATATTCCTTTAAACAAACCGATAATAGATTTAGTATTTTAACAGCTTATTATAAATAGAGCCATGACAAATGTAGAAAGACATCAATATATCTTAAAACAATTAAAGGAGGTCGGCGTAGTTCAGGTAATTGATCTATGTGAGGAATTGGGCGTTTCCTCTGTAACCATTCGGAAAGATTTGACCTTGTTGGAAGATAGTGGATTGTTGTTTAGAACGCATGGCGGGGCAACACAATATAATCCTTATACGACTGACCGTACAGTATTTGAAAAAGAGAAGCTTCGTTCGGACGATAAAAGCCGGATCGGAAAAAAAGCGGCTGAAATGATTGAGGAAAATGATTCAATCATTATAGCTTCAGGAACGACTATGCAGTCGCTGGCAAAGCAGATCATTCCTAAAGGAAATATCACTGTAGTAACTTCGGCATTGAATGTTGCGATGGAATTGATCAAATATCCTTCGGTTGAAATCATGCAGATGGGTGGGACGCTTCGCAAGACCTCAACATCAGTAACGGGAAAGTATGCAGAAAATTTATTGCATGATTTTTACTGCAGTAAATTGTTTCTGGGAGTCGATGGTATTGATCTGGAATACGGCGTATCAACTTCGAGTGCGCAGGAGGCACAATTAAATCGCATTATGATCGATACGGCTCAAAAGGTTGTTGTACTAGCAGATTCGTCTAAATTCGGACGGCGAAGCTTCGGGCGGATTTGTGGTTTTGATAAAATTGATATATTAATTACCGATGACAAAGTAAATACAAGCTTTGTGGAATCGTTAGAAAAAGCTGGCGTAAATGTTATTGTTGTTTAACTCAGCTTAATTAAAACTCACAACGGAGCTGCTTATTTTTATCATAAAAAATGTCCCCAAAGAGTGTTTAACTATTTGGGGACATTTTCTTTATGGATAGCTTTTTTTAGCTCAGCGCCGGCTCTTGCTGGCTTAAACAGTGGAAACTTCCCAGCCCCCAAATAATGTCGACGGAATTTATTCCTATGACTTTACGTGTAGGGAAACAGCCTTGGATGATATCCAGCGCCCTTTGGTCATTTTTATCGTTAAAGATCGGTACAACAACGACATCGTTTGCAATGTAGAAATTAGCATAAGAAGCCGGTAATCTTGTTTCGTCATAGATGACCGGTGCTGGCATTGGGAGCTCAATGATATGCAGAGGTTCTCCATTTAAGAGTCTAAATGAACGAAGTGTTGCTAGATTTTCTTGAAGTATCTCATAGTTCTCGTCTGTTGGATCTGCCTCCACAACCGTTAAAACGGTGTTTTCGTTGATGAAACGTGTAATATCATCAATGTGTCCATCTGTATCGTCTCCAACGATACCGTCTCCAAGCCATAAAACCTGTTCCTGACCGTAAAATTCTTTCAAGTAGGTTTCTATTTGTTCTTTTGTCAGGTGTGGATTTCGGTTTTCATTCAATAAACAAGCGGTTGTTGTCATGATTGTTCCTGCGCCATTAAACTCAACTGAACCGCCCTCCATGACGATATCAGGGGTATACAAAGGAAGGTTAAATTCTTTGGCAATACGCGTAGGAACGACGTCATCCAGGTCGAAAGGAGGGTATTTTCCACCCCAGGCATTATAGCCCCAGTCGACAACTGCTTTTTGATTTGTAGCCTGGTTAATAATAAAAGCGGGACCGTGGTCTCTACACCAAGCATCGTTAGTCGGATTAAAATAGAATTCGATATTGCTAAAATCTGTTGTTACTTCTTTAAGCGCGGTAATAGCAAAATTTTGCATTTCCTCGTTAGCGACGTTAATCCTTACTTTTTGCCCTGCTGCTACGACTTTAATAAATTCGCAATAGGGTTTGTATATTGTTTCGATCTTCCCAGGCCAGGATTCCTCTTTATGTGGCCAGCTCAACCATAAGGCTTCTTGTTTTGCCCATTCTGCGGGAAATGAGAAGCCCTGTTGTTTTGGGGAATTGTCAAAATATTCCTGTGTGAATGTCTTTTTTTGTTCCATACTTATTTTAATGGGATTAAAAAAAGCCATTTCAGTTCGTTTCAGCACAGTTGTGTGCGTTCGAAACCGAAATGGCTAGAATATCCGATATTAGTCTTCGTCAATAAAACGTTTGATGATCGGTGCGTATGTTTCGATTCTTCGGTCTCTCAAAAATGGCCAATGTTTTCTGAAATAGTCTGATTCATTTAAGTCCAATTCGACGACTTCAATTTCTTCTTTGTCATGTGAGGCAAGATAAAGCAATTTACCCTGTCCATTTGTTACGAAGCTTCCACCCCAGAATTTCATTGCGCCATTTTGCTCAAATCCTACGCGATTAACGGATACAACAGGAACACCATTTGCAACGGCATGGGAGCGTTGTATTGTTTGCCACGCATTATATTGATCTTTGTTGGTTTCTTCATCTTGGTCTGTTGCCCATCCAATAGCTGTAGGGTAGAATAAGATTTCTGCACCCATTAATGCGGTAATTCGAGATGCTTCAGGGTACCATTGATCCCAGCAAATTAAAATGCCTATTCTTCCAAATTTTGTTTTGAATACTTTGTAGCCTAAATCTCCTGGGGTAAAATAGAATTTTTCATAAAATGCAGGATCATCTGGGATATGCATTTTGCGGTATTTTCCTAAATAGGAACCATCTGCATCCAATACAGCGGTTGTATTATGGTACAGTCCCTCTGCTCTTTTTTCAAATAATGAAGCGATAATTACGACGCCTGCTTCTTTAGCAACAGCCGATAGGGCGTCCGTCGATGGGCCGGGAATGGATTCAGCCAGTGCGAAATTGTCGTAATCTTCCACATCGCAGAAATATAAAGAGGTAAATAGTTCTTGCAGACACACAATTTGCGCACCTTTTGCAGCGGCTTCTTTTACTTTAGCGATAGCTTTTTCGAGATTCTCTTGTTTGCTTGCGGTACAGCTCATCTGTACAACTCCAACTTTTACTTTGCTCATTCTTTAATGCTTATTTTAATACAGCACAAAGATACTATTCTTAATTTGGATTTGGTCTGTGGGAAAAACAAAAAGAGCTCTTAGAGCTCTTTTCGTAATCTTGCCACAGGAATATTCAATGCTTCCCGATATTTTGCCACCGTTCGCCGCGCAATATTGTATCCTTTTTCTTTTAGGATCTCAGTTAGTTTCTCGTCAGCCAAGGGTTTCCGTTTATTTTCTTTTGAGATGCATTCCTCCAATATTTTCTTAACCTCTTTATTGGATACTTCTTCACCAGAATCAGTCTGGATCGCTTCAGAGAAAAATGATTTTAAGAGAAATGTTCCGAATTCTGTTTGCACGTATTTTGAATTTGCTACCCGCGACACCGTAGATATATCCATATCGATTTTGTCGGCGATGTCTTTCAATATCATTGGTTTTAACTTACGATCATCACCAGTGAGGAAATAATCATATTGGTATTCCATGATTGCATTCATTGTTTTTAGTAAGGTTTGTTGACGCTGTTTTATTGCATCAATAAACCATTTGGCTGAGTCAAGTTTTTGTTTGACGAATTGCACAGCCTCTTTCATTTTTTTATCCTTTTGATCCGATTTCTCGTAATGTTCAAACATGTGTTGGTAATCACGACTTATGCGGAGCTCAGGCGCATTTCGGCCATTTAAAGTCAAATGCAGTGTTCCATCATTATTGCTGATATGGAAATCCGGGATAATATGAAGCTGTTTGCCCGCGACTGCACCAGAATCTCCTGGTTTAGGATTAAGTTTTAGGATCTCGTTGACGACGTTTTTTAAATCCTCTGATGAAACTCCTAAAGATTTTTCTAATTTATCATAATGCTTTTTGGTGAATTCTTCAAGGTAATTCGCTACGACTTTAATAGCGAGTTTGATTGCGGGATTTTGTGTGTCTTTTTTTTGTAATTGGATCAATAGGCACTCTTGCAGATCTCGTGCTCCAATTCCCGCAGGCTCAAAATCTTGAATTACTTTTAGCATGTCTAGAACTTCCTGCTCATCAGTCATTACATTTTGACCAAAAGCTAGGTCGTCGACAAGATTGATTATTGGACGGCGTAAATAGCCGTCGTCATCTAGACTGCCAATGATTTGTTGGCCAATTAAAAAGTGCTTGTCATCTAAAGCTAAAAGGTCTAATTGTTGTTGTAACTGCTCATAAAAGGAGTGCTGAATAGCAACGGGCATTTCTTTCCGGTCGTCATCGTCGTCTCCGTAGTCATAGCCATTGCCGTAATCTTTGAAATCGTCTTCCTGGATGTAATCTTCTAAACTAAAGTCTTCTGAGTCAAATCCATCTTCATTGTCAAAATTATCGTCTGGATCTTTATCGGGATACTCTTCTATAGGATCGGTCATATTAGTCAAGCTACCATCTTCTAACGCAGGGTTTTCTTCTAATTCTTCCTTGATTCTCGCATCTAATGAAACAGTCGGAACCTGCAACAATTTTATAAATTGTATTTGTTGCGGGGACAATTTCTGTAATAGCTTTTGTTGTAATGTTTGTTTTAACATGCTAATAGTTGACTTTTTTACATCTAAATTTAAACAAATATCATTATTATTTTAAAATAAAATCGATAATAAATAAAAAATGGGTATAATATTTGTGGAACGCGGGAGAATTTATGAACAAATTTGAGACTGGGCTTGTTTTCTCCATACCGGGCTGTTCTTATTTAGTCGTCGTTGTAATTTCCAAAATCCATCCTTTCGAATTATGTCGTATTTTACAGTTCTTTGGCGGGTGTTTTTTATTGTTAAAAAATGTAAATAGTTGATTACAGCGATTTATTTAGTTGTATATTTAGCCCCTGAAAATAGATAAAAAGGCATATTGGACGGGCGTAAAACCTTTTGCTGGTCGGATGTGTTGAATATAAGATAAATTTCCATTTATGTTTAAACGTATTAAGAATAGGATTCTTCGTTATCTCCTTATAGCAATATATTTTATCATTATATTGGTGTGTGCTATACAATTGAATTTTCTGTGGCTCTTTGGTTATTCTCCGACAAAAAAGGATATTGTTATGCCCAGTGTGAATATCTCCACGGAATTATACACGGCAGATAGTGTTTTAATTGGTCGTTATTTCGACGAGGATAGAAATCCAATTCCATTTGATAGCATTCCGAAGTCTGTTACTAATGCGTTGATAGCAACTGAGGATGTGCGTTTTTATAGTCATAATGGTGTTGATTTTTTTGGTCTAGGGTCAGGTATTATCTCTACATTAAAAGGGGATAAGCGTGGTGCAAGTACAATTACGCAACAGTTAGCTAAAAATCTTTATCGTACACGTTATAATAAGGCCGGTGGATTGTTGACGCGTCTTCCCGTCGCGGGCTTGGTGATCACGAAGTTTAAGGAGTGGATGACGGCTTATAAATTGGAGCAACGTTATTCCAAAAATCAGATATTGGAGATGTATTTAAATACGGTATCCTTCAGTAATAATGCCTATGGGATTGAAACTGCTGCAAAGCGCTATTTTTCAAAAGGAGCGAATCAATTGAATCAGACCGAAGCTGCTGTTTTGATTGGCATGTTAAAAGGTACGACTTTATATAATCCTATTCGTAATCCCGAAAATGCTTTTGTGCGAAAAAACACCGTTTTAAGTCAAATGTATAAAGGTGGTTTTCTGAAAAAAGAAGAGTATGATAATCTGGTTAAGGAGAAGATTGTTTTGAATACAAATAGTCAAGATCTTAATGCGGGTGGAGATTCTTACTTACGTGCTGCAGTAGCTAAGTGGTTGGAAAAATGGTCTGAGGATAACAATTATGATATCTATACAGACGGTTTGAAAATTTACACGACGATAAATTCTAAACTTCAAAAGCATGCTGAAGAGGCTGTGGCGAAACAAATGATTGAATTACAGCAACGTCTAAATAACACCTGGGAGGGACAGGAGCCTTGGCGTGATTTATCAGGTAAAGTTATCCCCAACTTCCTGGATAATTTGGCAAAGAAAACTCCTTATTATGCTTTTTTGAGTAAGAAATATGCAAATACCCCTGATAGCATCAATTACTTTCTGAATAAAAAGAAGAAGATCGAAGTTTATAATTGGAAGGATGGCAGTAAGATCGAAAAGGATATGTCTACAATGGATTCTTTGAAATATTATGCCATGATGTTAAATGCAGGCATGATGTCTATGGATCCGTATTCGGGTGAAATTAAAGCATGGGTGGGTGGGATCAACCATCAATATTTTAAGTATGATCACGTGATGCAGGCGAAGCGACAAGCGGGGTCTACATTTAAACCTTTTGTATACTTGGCTGCCTTGGAGTCAGGGATGTCTCCATGTGATAAGATTACCGACAAGCCTGTTACGATCAAGATTGATAAAGGGGATTCCGTGGAGATATGGGAACCTAAAAATGCAGACTGGAATTTTTCCTATCGTGAAATGTCGTTGCGTCATGCAATGGCACGTTCCATCAATTCGGTTACGGTTCAGTTAACTGACATGGTTACGCCTGCGAAAGTTGTTGATGCGGCACATCGTTGTGGTATCACAAGTAAATTAAATCCGGTTGCCTCTGTGGGGTTAGGGCCTAATGATGTTTCTGTTTTTGAAATGGTGAATGGGTACTCGACGATGATGAATCACGGTGAGCGTGTCACTCCTTTATTAGTGTCTAAGATCGAAGATCATGATGGTAATGTTATTGCTACTTTTCAGGCGGAGCGCAAACAAGTGGTGGATAAGCAAGATGCCTGGTTGATGACGTATATGTTGCGTGGTGGTATGGAAGAACCTGGGGGTACATCTCAGGGATTGTGGGAATGGGATTTATTTGATAAGGAAAATGAAATCGGCGGAAAGACAGGTACTTCTTCGGAATATGTGGATGGCTGGTATATGGGGGTGACCAAAGACTTGGTTACAGGTGTTTGGGTTGGTTGTGACGAGCGGAGTATTCACTTTAAAAATTCTCATTCGGGAGAAGGTTCTCGTACAGCATTACCGATATTTGGGGTATATATGGAGTCTGTTTATAAAGATAAACAGTTGGGGTATACGCAAGGTAAGTTTCCTAGTCCTACAGTTGAAATTACGAAATCTTACAAGTGCGAAACTCCGCGTTATAGTGATCCAGAGCCAGATCAGAGTGATTCCACACAGGTAGAAGAGCCCGCTGATGAAGGATTTATCGGACCTGAGGAAGAGGGAGCGGAGCATCCTGTTGAGCGTAATCATGAAGGTGCTGATAGTGGAACGAGTAGCGAAGGGTCATCCTCGTTGGAGGAGGTTGGTAGTCAAAACTGATACTACTTATTAAAGAGGATTCTATCTAAAAAATAAAGATGGCCGCCTAGTTTAACTAAGGTGGCTTTTTTTATGCTAGGCTGCGTGGTTGGAATCTCTCTTGGCGAACGCTTGGTGTTGCTGTGGAAAAAGATTATTCCAGTTAGGGTTGTATTTACGAATGAGCCGTTCGACTTGCATGGTTGTAAAATGTTGTAGTTCGCTTATTCTCTTATTGGCGGTCTCTGAATTCGTGAAAGATTCTGTGTAGATTATTCGATTTAAACTGGGGCCTTGGTTGAAAATAAAACTATTGGATTGCTGTAATTCCATTACTGTACTAAAGATGTTGGAACTGAGGCCGATTTTGAAGTGTTTACGATTGTTGTCAGTTGATATATATACAATAAAATTGTTCATAATGCTAAATTATTTGGACGTTTAAAATATATTTACTAATTTTATTGGCACAATATTACTAATAAAATTAGTTTTTGCAAAATATTTTTTTGAAAAAATAATATGTCAAATATTTCGTCCAATCTGAAGTTCCTTCGAAAAGGAAAAAAAATCACACAGCAACAATTTGCTGATCTTATGGAAATTAAGCGTGCGTCTGTGGGCGCGTACGAGGAAGATCGAGCAGAGCCCAAATATGAGTTATTAAAGAAGATTGCCGAATTCTATGGTTTGACTATGGATGAATTGGCAAACGATGTTATTGATGATAAATGGAAGCCGGTTCCCAAAAGCAATGCCTCAAATTTAAGGGTGCTTAGTGTGACTGTAGATGCGGATGATCGTGAAAATATCGAACTTGTTCCGGTTAAGGCTAGTGCCGGGTATTTAAATGGGTATGGTGATCCGGAATATGTTGCTGAGTTGCCTAAGTTTTCGCTGCCTATGTTTGGTCAAGGGACATTTCGTGCTTTTGAAATAAAGGGAGACTCGATGTTACCTTTGCCATCGGGGTCCATTATTGTAGCGGAGTATGTGGAGAACTGGCATGATATCAAGCCGGGGAGTACCTATGTTATATTGTCTAAGGAAGATGGCGTGGTTTATAAGCGTATCGCTTTTAAATTTAAAGAAGATAAGGGTTTGAAGCTCGTTTCAGACAATAAAACATATGAACCTTATTGGGTGGAGACTGCGGACATTCTTGAAGTATGGAAAGCGAAGGCTTTTATCAGTACACAATTGCCTGAGCCTACGCCAGAGCCAACAATGGAAACGCTGACGAGTATGATGGCGCAGATGCAGAAAACAATTAATGCGGTGGTAGATGGTTCAAAATAGTAGAGAATTGTCTGCGTTTTTTTACGATATAGTTGCACTGTGAAGATAATTTCTATGACCGAGGAGCGATCGATAGCTTGTTTTTATAGGGAATGTAGGGGTGTCGAATATAAAAACAATCTATCTAATTTTGTTTTTTATTTTATAAAATGCTATATTTGCATATCTGAAAGGAAGGGGGCTCGTATTGCCCCCTTTTTTTAATTCAATTAATTTAGCATTTCTAGAAACAGAACAATGCAGCATATAGAAAAGAGAGTTATTGAACTCATCGCGGAAAAAATTGCAGATCGCGAGGATTTGTTTATCGTCAGCGTGAAGATGCGCCCAAATAAAATTCTTGAGATTCTTTTGGACGGAGATAATGGTGTGAATATTGATGATTGCGCACAGGTGAGCCGTCATGTTGGTTTCCACTTGGAGGAGGAAAATGTAATTGATGACGCTTACCGTTTAGAGGTTTCATCTCCAGGTATTGATGCTAATTTTGTTAATATCCGACAGTACCAAAAGAATATTGGTCGTACAGTTCAGGTAAAGTTGAACGATAATACAAAAGTTGAAGGTACATTATTGACCGTAGACGAGATGAAGATCAATGTTCTTCAGAAGATAAAAGAAAAAGGTAAAAAAGCACAAGAGGTAGAAAAAGAACTTCCTTTTGATCAAATAAAAGCAACAAAAGTGGTAATTTCATTTTAATAATAATGAGTAACAGCAACATCAATCTGATAGACTCTTTTCAAGAGTTTAAGGAGTTTAAGAATATCGATAGACCTACTGTTATTACAGTATTGGAAGAGGTTTTTCGTAGTATGATCCGTCGTCGTTTTGGTACGGATGAAAATGTGGATGTTATCGTGAATCCAGATAACGGAGATTTGGAGATTTGGAGGACGCGTGTCGTTGTTGAAGATGAGTTTTCAGAGGATGATGATCTTGAAATCGAATTGGCGGAAGCTAGAAAGCATGATGAAGATTTGGAAGTAGGCGATGATTTTATTGAACAGATCACATTGGAAAGCTTTGGCCGTCGTGCAATTTTAGCTGCACGTCAGACACTTGTATCTAAGGTTTTGGAATTGGAAAAAGACGAGGTCTTTAAGAAATATAAAGATAGAGAAGGAGAGTTGGTCATTGGTGAGGTTTATCAGATTTGGAAAAAAGAAATCTTGGTATTGGATGAGGACGGTAATGAATTAATTCTTCCTAAATCAGAACAAATTCCAGCTGACTATTTCAAAAAGGGAGATGGCATTCGCGCAGTTGTGCATAAAGTGGATATGATGAATAATAATCCAAAGATTATCATTTCACGTACCGCACCTGCGTTCTTACAACGTTTATTTGAACTTGAGGTTCCTGAAATTTTTGATGGTTTGATTACGATTAAGAAAATCGTTCGTGAACCAGGAGAAAGAGCGAAGGTTGCTGTTGAGTCTTATGATGATCGTATTGATCCTGTAGGGGCTTGTGTTGGTATGAAGGGATCCCGTATTCATGGTATCGTTCGTGAATTGCGTAACGAGAATATTGACGTGATTAATTTTACAACAAATCATTCATTGTATATCGCTCGCGCTTTGAGTCCAGCAAGGATTAGCTCAATCAAAATCGATGAAGAAAATAAGACTGCGGCTGTATATTTAAAATCGGATCAGGTTTCTTTAGCAATTGGTCGTGGAGGACACAATATCAAGTTGGCTGGTAAATTGACTGGTTATGAAATTGATGTTTATCGCGAAAATGACGAGTTTGATGAAGATGTTGATATCGAAGAATTCAGCGATGAGATTGAAAGCTGGGTTATTGATGAATTGAAACGTGTTGGTTTGGATTCTGCAAAGTCGGTGTTGTCTCTTAGCGAGGAAGAGCTGGTTAGACGTACCGATTTGGAAGAAGATACTGTTCGTGAGATTGTACGTATTTTACAAGCTGAATTTGAATAAAATTCAGCTCATTAATTTTTTTCTATCTAACATTCGGAATAAATTGTTTATGGATGGAAAAAAACATATTTTTGTAATTATATTAAAATAGTTTATATTATAGATGACTGAAGGAAAAGGAACAAACTTGCTTAAAGCAGCAAAGGAACTCAACATCGGGATACATACCGCCGTGGAATGTTTAGTGAAAAAAGGATATGATGTAGAAGCAAAGCCTAACACTAAATTGAGCGGAGAGATGTATGGTGTGCTGTTAAAAGAGTTTCAGGGAGACAAATCACTGAAAGATGAAGCTAAACAAATTGTGATTGGCAAAATTCGTCGTGAGGAGTCGCCGTCCACTTCTCCTAAGGAATCATCTAAGAATGAGGATTTCGAAGATCATGATGAATCCAAGGAAATCCTGGTCAAAAATACGGTAGAAATCCCTTCTGTTAAGGAACCTACTCCTGCAAAAGTAGAGGAGCAGCCCGTTCATCAAGGTGGTATGAAGGTGGTTGGTAAGATTGATCTGGACGCATTGAATAGAGGCGGAAATAAGGTCAAGAAGGAAGAACCTGTTAAGGAGGAACCAAAAACCGTTAAAGAAACACCTGTAGAGGTTAAAGCTGAAGCTAAGGTGGAAGAAAAGAAAGAAGCCGAAGTCAAAGCGCCTATTGTTGAAGCGAAAAAAGAAGAACCAAAGGTTATTGAAAAGAAGCCGGAAGTTGTTGTACCAAAAGCTGAAATAGAAAAACCCGAAGTAAATAAAACTGAAGTAAAAGCAACTCCGGTTGTAGAGACAAAAACTGAACCTGTGAAGGTAGAAGACAAGAAAAAAGAAGAAACAGCGCCGAAAGCTGTACCAGTAACTCCAATAGTGGAGCCTGTGAAAAAACAAGGAGATGAAATTATTTCTGCTCGTGCAGAGAGATTGACAGGTCCTAAAGTCATTGGTAAGATTGAATTACCATCTGCTAGACCTTCCCACAAACCAGTGGCTTCATCTTCAAATGCTGGAAATAATAATGAGAAACGTAAGCGTAAGCGTACGAATCCAAATGGTCCAGTAAACCCAAATGCGGGGCAAGGTCAAGGTCATAATAACCAACACCGTGGGCCGCGTGATGGCAACAATCCCAACAACCGGGACCAACAGGGTAACCGAGGAGGGAATCATGGTCCTAACAACAACCCGAACAATCGTCAAGGGCAAAACAACAACCAACATCCGGGTAGACCAGGACAAGGAGGTAACAACCAACACCCAGGTAGACCAGGACAAGGTACGAGACCGCAACACGGTAATCGTTTTGACAATAGAGGTAAGGGAAGACCTGTTGAGAATAAGGAAGAACCTACTGAAAAGGAAATCCAAGATCAAATTAAGGCAACACTTGCTCGTTTGAGTGGTGCAGGTAAATCTGGTAAATTTGCGCAACGTGCCAAATTGAGACGTCAGAAACGTGATGATGTTGCTCAACATGCAGAAGAAGCTGCAATGGAGCAAGAAATGATGGCGAAAGTATTGCGTGTTACAGAATTCGTAACAGCAAACGAATTAGCTAATTTGATGGACGTTCAGGTAACCCAAATTATTGCAACTTGTATGAGTTTGGGTATGTTCGTGTCAATTAATCAACGTTTAGATGCGGAAACTTTAACAATTGTAGCGGATGAATTTGGTTATCAGGTAGAGTTTATCAAACCTGAGGATGAGGAGACTGCCGAACTTGAGGAACCGGATAACGAAGCGAATTTGGTTTCAAGAGCCCCTATTGTAACGGTCATGGGACACGTTGACCATGGTAAAACATCTTTATTGGATTATATCCGTAAGGCGAACGTTACTTCTGGTGAGGCTGGTGGTATCACCCAACATATCGGTGCATACGCGGTGAAATTGGAGGATGACCGTAAAATTACATTCTTGGATACTCCTGGTCACGAAGCTTTTACGGCTATGCGTGCCCGCGGTGCTAAAGTGACGGATATTGTTATTATCGTTATTGCAGCGGACGACGCTGTCATGCCGCAAACAAAAGAAGCAATCAACCACGCGCAAGCAGCGGGAGTACCAATCGTATTTGCATTTACTAAAGTAGATAAACCGGGAGCAAATCCTGATAGAATCCGTGAGCAGCTTTCTGCGATGAATATCTTAGTTGAAGACTGGGGCGGTAAGTTCCAAGCGCAAGAGATTTCAGCAAAAACGGGAGAAAATGTTGACCTATTATTAGAAAAAGTTCTATTGGAAGCTGAGATGTTAGATCTAAAAGCTGATCCGAAAAAACGCGCTGTTGGTTCAGTAATTGAAGCAGCTTTGGATAAAGGTCGTGGTATCGTGACAACGGTATTGATACAAAGTGGTACATTACGTGTTGGAGACCCTATTTTAGCGGGATCGCATTCAGGTAAAGTGAAGGCTTTGACTAATGAAAGAGGTGAACGTGTTAAAGAGGCGGGACCGTCTGTTCCAGTACAAATCTTGGGTATGGCAGGCGCGCCAACAGCAGGGGATAAGCTTTATGTTCTTGAAAGCGAGTCTGAAGCTAGAACTGTAGCCAACAAACGTCTTCAGTTACAACGCGAGCAAGGTATGCGTGCAACTAAACATATTACCTTGGATGAAATCGGTCGTCGTTTGGCCATCGGTAACTTTAAAGAACTTAATATTATCGTTAAAGGTGATGTGGACGGTTCTATTGAAGCATTATCAGATTCATTATTGAAATTGTCTACTGACGAGATCCAAGTTAATATCATTCATAAATCAGTGGGTGCGATCTCTGAATCAGATGTATTGTTAGCTTCTGCTTCCGATGCGATCATCATAGGTTTCCAAGTACGTCCGACACAAAACGCACGTAAGTTGGCAGAGAACGAGCAAATTGATGTACGTTTATATTCGATCATCTATGATGCGATTGATGAAATCAAGTCTGCGATGGAGGGTATGTTGGCTCCGAAATTTGAAGAGAAAATTGTTGCTGAGGTTGAAATCAGAGAAACTTTCAAAATTTCTAAAGTTGGTACGATTGCCGGATGTATGGTTAAAGAAGGTAAGATCAATAGAAATAATGATATCCGCATAATCAGAGATGGTGTCGTAATTCATACTGGTAAACTGGCATCTTTGAAACGTTTCAAAGATGATGTGAAAGAAGTTTCAATGGGTTATGAATGTGGTTTAAATATTGACCGTTTCAATGATATTCAAGTAGGAGACATTGTCGAAGCTTACGAACAAGTTGAAGTAAAACGTAAATTGTAATCACTTAGTGATACACTAATAAAACAGAAAGCGGCATTGGTTTTAATCAATGCCGCTTTCTGTTTTAACGTTCGTATAGTTCTATTGGTACCTGATCAGGATCAAAGAAGAATGTAAAGCATTTATTTGTTAACTCGTCTATTCTGATCCCTTCGTGTGATACACCTGCTTTTTCGAGCTTATTTAATTCTAGGTCGAGATTATCGACTTCGAATGCAAGATGTCTTAAACCGGCGGCTTCTGGAAAGCTGAGCCGATTAGGCGGTGATGGAAACGAAAAAAGTTCTATAATATAATGATCATTGAGTTTGAGATCCAGTTTGTAGGAATCACGTTCCACACGATAGTATTCTCTAGCAATCTCTAGGCCCAGTATGTCAGTATAGAATTTCTTTGAACGCTCATAATCACTACAGATAATAGCGATATGATGTATCTTGTTGAGGTTTAATTTCATTTTTAAATCTTATCTCATTGTGTTTGTTATACAAGGTTGTTCCTTAAGGATATGGATCATATACAGACTATTTTACAATGTTTCATCTTATTTTGCTCTTTCATATTGTTTAGGCCAGGGGATGTCAGCATCTAATTCTTTGGCAAAATGTAATGGAAGATGTGGATCATCAAGAAATCCCCGTGCGATTAAGATTAAATCAGCTTGCTTTTGTGCGATGATCTCAGACGCTTGAATAGCCGTTTTGATTAAACCTACTGTGGCAACGTTATTCTTGGTATGTTCCTTAATCGCGATGGCGAAAGGGAGCTGATATGCTGGTCCGACATCTATTTTTTGATAGGAGACCAAGCCTCCACTCGACACATCAATTAAATCTACCCCCAATGTATACAGTAGTTGCGATAAGGCTATAGACTGCTGTAGATCCCAGCCTGCTTCGGCCCAATCTGTTGCTGAAATACGTACCCATAAACTTTGGCTTGTTATTTCTCGTTTTACTCTTTTCACAATTTCAATAAGAAAACGTATCCTATTTTCAAAGATCCCGCCGAAAGAGTCTGTCCGTAAGTTGCTCAGTGGTGAAAGAAATTGATGGATCAGATATCCATGTGCAGCGTGGAGTTCAATAATTTCATAGCCTGCCTGTATGGCTCTTTTCGTTGCTGTTCCGAATTGTTCAATCAGATTTTCAATGGCGTCTAGATCAAGCTCCTGTGGTTCATAATCTCCAGCATGGAAAGGGATCGGAGATGGGGCGACTGTTTGCCAACCCTGTGGATCCGTTGGTGAAAATTGATTCCGCCCGACCCAAGGTTTATTACTGCTTGCTTTGCGGCCTGCATGAGCAAGTTGTATGCCCGGTATGGAATTATTTTCTTTAATGAACTCGGTTATTTCTTTTAGTTTTTCGATATGCTGGTCCTCCCATAAACCAAGGTCTCCATCACTGATTCGACCGTCAGGGCTAACTGCTGTTGCTTCCTGTATTACTGCTGCAGCTCCGCCGATTGCAAACTGGCCCAAATGAACCAAATGCCAGTTATTTGCAAAACCATCTTTTGCGGAGTATTGGCACATTGGAGATACGACCAAACGATTTTTCAATTGGAGGTTTCCAATATTTACTGATGAAAATAATTGACTCATAATTGCGTGTTTATAGAAGGCAGGAGCAAGGAAAGCTCCCGCCTTGATCAATTCTTTGTTTTGTAAAGAGAGCCCCTCAGAAGCCTTTATTTAAATCTTTGCGAACCGTGGTTCAACTGTTAAGGATTTGTAGACCATAAAGATGCTGATTTTAGCATTGCTCTTCTTGGTAGTTTTAAATTGGCAACTACTAACTCTGCGAAATCTTCAGGCTGGAGAACTTTTTCTGGATCGCCATCGGTAAGTCCAAGTTCTTTGGACATATCGGAAGCGATCGTGCTTGGCATTAACGTACATACACGAATATTGTTTTTCCGTACTTCCCGCATTAAAGAATCGGCGAAGCCGATGACGCCAAACTTTGACGCACTATAAGCGGAAGTGGTGGCCGCGCCATTTAATCCGGCAGTCGAAGATACCATAATGATATCGCCTTGATTTTTTTCAATCAGTTGTGGAAGGATAGCTTTTGTAACAAAGTATGTACCCAAGAGATTGGTATGAATGATCGATGTCCAATCGGCAACGTCCATGTCGAGCACAGAGGAAAATGATGCCACTCCCGCATTGTTAATTAAGATATCAAAGCTGCCGAAAGTGTTTTTCAGTTGCTCGATCTCCTGTTGTACAGCACTATAATTTGATACGTCAAAAACGGCATAAGTGACCTCAGTGCCTAGCTCGGCAAGTTCCGCAGCCGTATTCTTCAAAGCAGCTTCATTTCTCCCAGTAATCGCGATATGAACACCTTCTTTCGCTAATGCATAGGCAATTGCTTTTCCTAATCCCCGCGCGCCACCTGTAATTAAGGCTCTTTTTCCTGTTATATTTTCCATAACATAAAAATAGGTATGATCTTTTTTATTCGTGTCAGATGAACCTCAAAAAGGCAACTTATTTTGCCTTTTTGAGGATATTTTCGATAATAGGGTAAGTATTGTTCCGTATGTCTTCAAATTGGTCCACATGACGCCATTCCGCTTTTGTAATATCTTCTGCGGTTTGTGGAATCAATTTAGGGACTTTGTTGACTCCCATTTCATACCAGTTTGTTGCTTTTAGGACGAATTCTCCATTTCGCAAAAAATAAGTATGGTATGATGTGGTAATTTTTTTTCCTAAGTAGTTGATTTTAATGCCACATTCCTCTTCAACTTCGCGTACAGCTGCTTCCCGCATTTTTTCATTGTCTTCGACTTTACCTTTAGGGAGGTCCCATTTTCCTAATCGGTAGATAAAAAGATAATCTCCATCACCGTTTTTCACCAATCCACCGGCTGCTTTGATGAGCTTAATTTTATTTTTTAAGTTTTGAAATACAGTTTCAAAATCCTTGTTGATGTAGAGATATGTTTTTGGAACTTTATCAATTTCAGATTGTTTGAAAAGTTTTTGGAGGTCAATCTCTTGAAAACTAATTGTTTGTTGGTTTTTGGTTTTCGATGGAACAAAATCTGCTAAAATTAGCACGGTTTCGTTCATATAAATTTTATAAATTTGCGCCATGAATAATTTAAATGAGGTTGAACAAAAAGTTGCTGAATCCTTATTGCAAATTAAAGCAATAAAATTGCAACCTAAAAGTCCTTTTACATGGGCGTCGGGTTGGAAGTCTCCAATTTACTGTGATAACCGTATCACTTTATCTCATCCTGCGATTCGTACATACATTCGTCAAAAGCTTTCTAAGCTTATTCAAGAAGAGTTTGGATCAGTGGATATGATTTCTGGAGTTGCTACGGCAGGTATTCCACAAGGCGTTTTGGTAGCACAGGATTTGGGACTACCATTTTCTTATGTTAGAAGCTCAGCTAAGGACCATGGTCGTCAGAATTTAATTGAAGGTGAAGTAGTTAGCGGTCAACGTGTAGTTGTAATTGAGGATCTAATTTCGACAGGTAAGAGTAGTTTAGTGGCTGTAAAGGCTTTACGTGAGGCTGGCTGCAATGTTGTTGGCTTGGTGTCTATTTTTACTTATGGATTGCAACAAGCTACTGATAATTTTGCCGATGCAAAATGTCCTTATTTCAGTTTATGTAATTATGATGCTTTGATTCAGGTCGCTGCTGAAAATAGTTATGTATTGGAAGAGGATATTGAGATCTTGAAAAAATGGCGATTGAACCCTGCAACTTGGGGAGATAATTTTCAATAAAAAAGATTAATTTATCGTTATGACTACTATTCAGAACACAACAGAAATCAACAAAAATGTCAGCGAGGTCTATGCATTTTTGGCGGATCTCAACAATCATGAACAGTTGATGCCGGAAAATATCTACAATTGGTCTTCGACTACGGACGAAGCTCGATTTACAATACAGAATATGGCAAAATTGGCCCTTAAGGTAGAAGAACGTGGTGAGAATCAATTCATTAAGTTGGTTCCTTCGGAGAAGGCGCCTTTTGAGGTTGCTCTTCGTTGGGAATTGCAAGTTGTTGCTGATACGGTGACAAAGGCAACCTTTATTATAGATGCTGATCTCAACATGATGATGAAGATGATCGCTTCTGGACCACTTCAAAAATTAGTTGATTTTCAGGTCAACAAATTAAAAGAAAAGTTAGGATAGGTTGTTCATAACGGATATAAAAAAAAGCTCGATTATTACTAATCGAGCTTTTTTTTATGCTAGTCTTTCATTGACTTTTTTCCAATTCACAACATTCCACCAATTTTTAATATAATCAGCTCTTTTGTTTTGGTAGTGCAGGTAATAAGCATGCTCCCATACATCAAGGCCTAAAACGGGGATACCTTTTACCTCTGCAACATCCATTAAAGGGTTGTCTTGATTTGGAGTAGAGGTAATTTTTAAGTTACCTGAGTCATCCAAAATCAACCAGGCCCATCCCGAACCGAATCGTGTGGTTGCTGCTGTGGCAAATTGTTCTTTGAATTTGTCTAAAGAACCAAATGTCTTATTGATCATGGTCAATAATTTTTCAGAGGGCTGGCTCGGCTTATCGGACAGACTTTCCCAAAAAAAGTTATGGTTCCAAGCTCCACCAGCGTTATTCCTTGCTTTAGGAGAGTACTTAGATATGTTTGCTAGAAGTTGCTCCTCTGAGGCTTCTTTGATATTTTCAGCAAGAATGGCTTCGTTAACGGCGTTAATATAGGCCATATGGTGCCTTGTATAATGGATTTCCATTGTCAACGCATCAATATTAGGCTCCAAAGCGGCATAACTGAAAGGTAATTTTACTTGGGAAAACTTTAAGGTAGCGGCATTTAATTCAGTAGCTTTCGCGGAAGCAATATCTTGTAATATTGATCCAGATACAGCGATGCCAAGTGTAGCTTTTGCTGCATTTTGAAGGAAGTTTTTGCGTGTTTGCATATAATCTTATTGTGATTAGTTTTGATATAAATATAACGTGAAATTTTACAAATATTGTGCAAGAATTGTCTGTTAATTGTAATACAACAAAATTGTTATAAATTCATCTTTTAGGGTGGCATATATTGTTTTGAATTTTGGTTTACGGTATTTACGTAACATATAATTTGCATGCCTTTAAGAACGCTTCAGGGCAGCCTTAGGGCAGGGTAGCTAGAGCATTATAATTGTTTATAAAGTCAAATTTAGCTAAGTTTGATTTATGTATACATTAAGGATTTCAAAAATTATCCCCCAACCTAATAATAACATTACTTTTCAGCTTGAGTCTATAGCAGGAGACTATCCTTCCTATAAAGCTGGGCAGTTTATTACACTTTCTTTTGTGTTTGGTGATCGTGAGGTACGTCGTTCTTATTCTTTTAATAGTTCGCCTGATAATGATGAGCCCTTAAGTATCACTGTTAAGCGTGTCGAAAATGGGGAAATATCCCGACTGCTCCACCATACTATTGTGGAGGGGGATATCGTGAATGCAATGGAACCTCAGGGTTTATTTGTATATGAACCTGAACCAGAAAAGGTTCGGACCTTATTTTTGTTTGCTGCAGGAATTGGCATTACACCCTTGTATGCTATTCTGAAAACAGCGCTTCTTGCTGAAAGTAAGTCCAAAATAGTTTTAATTTACAGTAATAGTACGCTGGAGTTAACACCGTTCCGATCGGAATTGGAGCACTGGGCAGATCGATTTCCTGATCGCTTAACTATTGTGTGGATTTACTCCAATAGTAAATACTTGATGAAAGCCAGGTTAAATAGAGATTATATACATGCTATTGTTAACGATCATTTGTTTGGAAATAAGGAAGATGCTTTGTTTTATACTTGCGGTCCTGTGATTTATATGGACTTATGTCGTTTTACACTTTTGGGGATGGGGTTTGATTCCAATCAGATAAAACGAGAGACATTTCTATTGCCCGAAAATGAAGAGGATGATGATGATGAGACCGAAAAGGAAGTCGATAGAACAACCTATGCCATCGAACTATCTTTTCAAGGTAAAACTTATCATCTAGAGGTTCCCTACAATAAATCTATTTTAGATATAGGGCTGGAGCATAAAATTAAGTTGCCTTATTCTTGTAAATCCGGTATGTGTAGTACGTGTATTTCGCAGTGTACAAGGGGGAAAGTAAGAATGGACTATAATGAGGTGTTAACAGACCGCGAAGTTGAACAAGGAAGAATACTGTTGTGCACGGGGCATCCGGTAGAAATGAATACCGCTATTGAAGTGCTATAATTGAGCATTCGTATTTAATCCAAAAATATGCTGTGCAGTTATGGGGCGCCAGAAATATTTAAAATTGCATATACAAGTAAATTTATCTAAGTTTGGATATAACCGTTTTATAGCTAACTATTATGGGGGAATTACTCTGGAGCCCAACAGAAGAGCAAAAATCTCAATCTGAGATCAATAAGTTTAAACAATATGTCGAGAAGGAGCATGGCTTATTCTTTCCATCCTATCAGGAGCTTTGGACATGGTCTACGACAGAACTGGCTAGTTTTTGGAAGAGTATAGCCACCTATTTTAATATAAAGTTTCATTCAGACTTTACAACTATTGTTGAGTCGCCAGCAGATCCTACAAGCTTTATCGGAACAAAGTGGTTTGCTGGGGCTACCTTGAATTATGCTGAACACGTATTTCGAAACACAACGGAAAAGCGTCCGGCATTAATCTTTCAATCTGAACAGCAAGTTAAAAGAGAGGTGTCGTGGACTGAGTTGGAATTCATGGTTCTCAAACTTCAGGTCTATTTGAAAGAACTAGGGGTACAAAGTGGAGATCGCGTCGCTGGTGTATTAATTAATGGCATTGAGGCTGTTGCGTTATTTTTGGCTGTTAATTCCATTGGTGCTGTTTGGTCCTGTTGTTCGCCCGATTTTGGGGAGGCGAGTATTCAGGATCGTTTTGAGCAGATTGAACCCAAAGTGCTCTTCGCAAATTCCAATTATTACTATAATGGCCGTCTTTTTGAAAAAGCGGAGAGTATTAAACAGCTTTCTCTGCGGCTACCATCTTTACTGGCTTGTGTTTTGATTGATGACAATATTTGGGAAGAGATTCTGAAAATGGATCTTGCGCAAGCTGAGCTCCAATTTACGGCAATGCCTTTTGATGCGCCAATATGGATTTTGTATTCTTCGGGAACTACCGGGAAGCCCAAAGCCATTACACATGGAGTTGGCGGTATGCTGCTGGAACATATGAAAGCACTGGGACTGCATCAAAATGTGCAAGACGGGGATCGATTCATGTGGTATTCCACTACTGGATGGATGATGTGGAATTACGCGCTTTCGGCCCTTTTAATGGGAAATACATTGTGTATATATGATGGGGCTACGAATTATCCCGATAAATTAAGTTTATGGAAGTTTGCACAGGAAAGCAAGGTTGACCATTTTGGTGTTGGCGCTGCTTATCTCATCTCCTGTCAGGATCAAGATTTAAGATCCTTGGCTTATCAGCCGAAAACAATAGGATCGACAGGTTCACCACTTCCACCAGATGTATTTGAATGGCTAAATCTACAGTTTCCAAAGAGTCAAATTGTCTCGCTAAGTGGTGGTACAGACGTTTGCAGTGCCTTTCTTTCGGGGTGTACATTGCTTGATGTTTATGCAGGGGAGATCCAATGTCGCACTCTAGGCTCTAAGATAGAAGCATTTGATGAGCATGGTCATCATCTTTATGGAGAGGTGGGAGAACTTGTTATTTTAGCTCCCATGCCCTGTATGCCCATCTATTTTTGGAATGATTTGGCGAATAAAAAATACTTTGATAGTTATTTTGATAAATATAGCGGTGTTTGGAGTCATGGTGATTGGATTAAGATCACTGCACATGATGGAATAATTATGTACGGTCGTTCAGATGCAACGCTAAACCGCGGTGGCGTACGTATCGGTACTGCAGAGATCTATAATGTTTTAAATAGAACCAAAGGGGTCTTGGATAGTTTGGTTATCTGTGTAGATCATGAAAATGGATCATCTGATATGTTGCTTTTTGTTCAATTGGACAATGGTTTATTGAATGATGCGTTAAAAGGGGAGATTAAACGGGAGCTTCGGCAACAATATAGTCCGCGACATGTGCCTGACGATATTTTTCAGGTATCGGCTATTCCTTACACGTTAAGCGGTAAAAAACTGGAGCTGCCTATTAAGAAGATTTTTTCGGGAATGACTGTAGAAAAAGCGGTGTCAGTAGATATTATGCGGAACAGAGAATCTTTGTTAGACTTTGAAGCGATCAGTAAAATCTGGAGAAGATCTTAAGTATAGTATGATATAAAAATACCTAATTAGAAAACCCCTCGGATGACGAAGTTTATCGTTTGAGGGGTTTTCTAATTTAATTTTACTCCACTCAGACCTGTATAACACCGACATTATACCGTTCTAGAATAGGTTTTTCGTTGGCAGCTTCAATTCCCATGCTGATGACTTTTCGTGTTTCTTCAGGCGCTATAATTCCATCAACCCATAATCTTGCAGCAGCGTAATACGGACTCAGTTGCTCGTTGTACCGATCTTCTATTGATTTAAGGAGACTGTTTTTTTCTTCTTCATTAATTTCTTGACCCTTGGCTTTTAAAGCTGATTCTTGGATTTGAAACAGTGTCTTGCCTGCAGCGGCACCGCTCATGACAGCCATTTGGGCAGTAGGCCAAGCGTAGATTAGTCGTGGGTCATACGCTTTTCCACACATCGCATAGTTTCCTGCGCCATAACTATTTCCAACAATAAAAGTGAATTTTGGAACTACGGAATTGGCCATTGCATTTACCATTTTTGCTCCGTCTTTGATAATCCCCCCTTGCTCTGATCGGCTTCCTACCATAAATCCAGTGACGTCCTGAAAAAACACAAGCGGAATGTTCTGCTGGTTGCAATTCATGATGAAGCGCGCTGCCTTATCTGCTGAATCACTATAGATAACCCCGCCCATCTGCATTTCCATTGCGTTACCGGGTTTCTTGGCTTTGATAATTTCACGTTGATTGGCAACAATCCCGACAGCCCAACCGTCTACACGTGCGAGGGCGCAGACAATGGTTTTTCCATAATCGGGTTTGTATTCCTCTAAAGTATCTGCGTCTACAATTGCATTCAAGATATCCTGCATGCGATAAGGTTTTGTTCTGTCTTCGGGAAGAATCTCTACTATTTTACTCGGATCTGTTTTTGGAGGAAGGCTTTGCTTTCTGTTGAAATTAGCTTTTGGATTTCCACCGATTTTATCGATAACATTTTTTATGGCCTCTAAACAACTTTGGTCGTCGGGAAATTTATTGTCTGTCACGCCGGATATCTCCGAATGGGTAGAAGCTCCGCCGAGTGTTTCAGCGTCTACGGTTTCACCTATCGCAGATTTGACCAGGTATGGGCCTGCTAAAAATACAGAGCCTGTTCCTTCGACGATAAAGGCGTAGTCGGACATGATAGGGAGATAAGCGCCACCTGCCACGCAACTTCCCATGATTGCTGCAATTTGAGGTATTCCCATGGAAGACATTCGGGCATTGTTACGGAATATGCGGCCAAAGTGTTCTTTATCGGGAAATATTTCATCCTGCATCGGTAAAAACACACCTGCAGAATCTACCAAATAAATGATTGGAAGATTGTTTTCCATGGCAATTTCCTGTGCGCGTAGATTTTTCTTGGCAGAAATAGGAAACCAGGCTCCTGCTTTTACGGTTGCATCGTTAGAGACGATGACACATAGTTTGGATTTTACATAGCCCAGTACCGCTGCACAGCCCGCATTTATGCATCCACCATGTTCTTTATACATTCCCTCGCCGGCAAACATGCCTATTTCCAGATATTCTCGGTCTGGGTCCAGTAGATATTCTATTCGTTCCCAGGCTGACATTTTACCCTTTTCTTTCAGTTTTTTTATTTTATCGATGCCACCACCTAGTTTTAAATTTTCTCTTTTTTGGCGAAGTAATGCGAGTAGCTCCTTCATAATTTATAATCTTGGTTTTAAAAAGCTGTTGAATTAAGAATTTCTTATTTTTAGATAAATTTAAAATAAAATTTTAAAATATTTGCAATTTTATTCCTAAATATTTTGATATATTTGAATTGAATTACCGATTGTAAATTTAATATTCATGCTTATGTTTATTGAAAATAAACAACAAATGGATATGATCAGACAAAGTGCACGAGATTTTGCACAGTATCATATCAAACCTTATGTGATGGAATGGGACGAAGCCCAAATATTTCCAATAGAAGTTTTTAAAAAGTTAGGCGAACACGGTTTCATGGGTGTGATCGTTCCTGAAGAATATGGTGGATCGGGACTCGGATACCAGGAGTATATTACCGTTTTGGATGAGATTTCCAAGGTGTGTGGCTCAATTGGACTTTCCGTAGCGGCGCATAATTCGTTATGTACAAATCATATATTAAGCTTTGCCAGTGAAGAACAGAAGAAACGTTATCTTCCAAAGTTGGCGACAGCTGAATGGATCGGTGCCTGGGGACTTACAGAGACCGGTTCTGGTTCGGACGCTGGTGGAATGACGACATTTGCTGAGCGAGATGGTGATCACTACGTGTTGAATGGTTCTAAGAATTTTATTACGCATGCCATCAGTTCTAGTGTTGCTGTCGTTATTGCGCGGACGGGGGCTAAGGGAGATAAAAAAGGGATGTCTGCTTTTATTGTTGAGAAAGGTACACCTGGATTTACCGCAGGAAAGAAAGAAAATAAATTGGGGATGCGTGCCTCAGAAACTGCCTGTCTGTTTTTTGATAATTGTCGGATTCATCGGGATCAACTCATCGGTGAAGAAGGGCAGGGCTTTGTGCAGGCCTTAAAATTATTGGATGGCGGACGTATTTCTATTGCGGCACTTTCTTTGGGTATTGCACGCGGAGCTTACGAGTGCGCGTTGAAATATGCGCACGAGCGTGAGCAGTTTGGGAAAAAGATTTACGAATTTCAGGCGGTTTCTTTTGCGCTAGCAGATATGGCGACACAGGTGGAAGCCAGTGAACTGTTGACGAGGCAGGCAGGCTATTTAAAGGATCATGGAGATCGTGTTTCTAAAATTGGTGCGATGGCTAAACTTTATGCGTCGGAGGCTGCCGTTAGTGTTTCGAATGAATCTGTACAAATCTTTGGTGGTTATGGATTTACAAAGGACTATCCTGCCGAGAAGTTTTTTAGAGATGCCAAGTTATGTACAATAGGTGAAGGGACTTCAAGCATTCAGAAAATGGTGATCGCTAGAGAGATTGAGAAAGATATTTTATAGCATATTATGAGGGATCAAGTTGTGTTGATTGATTGCCCAAGAGACGCTGTTCAAGGGCTTCATAACTTTATTGAGACGGATAAGAAAATTAAACATATCAATACGTTGATCGAAAGTGGGCTGTTTGATGTTATTGATTTTGGATCTTTCGTTTCGCCGAAAGCAGTTCCGCAGTTGGCGGATACAAAAATAGTACTGGAAGGAATCAGAACGAATGAAAAAGTGAAGTTATTGGCGATTGTCGCCAATCTTCGGGGCGCGCAGGAGGCAGCTCTAGAGGAAAAAATCCACTTTTTAGGGTATCCATTTTCAATATCGGAAACATTTCAACTTCGAAATACCAATATGGGCTTGGCGGCTTCTTATCAGCAGGTAAAAGAAATGAAAGCTTTGGCCGACTCGCAGCATAAATCTCTGGTTGTTTATATTAGCATGGCTTTTGGAAACCCATACAGTGACCCTTGGTCCCCGCTTTTGGTAGAAGAGTGGATTGGAAAATTATGCGATCTTGGCATTCGGGAATTTTCTTTGGCAGACACAACTTCAGAAGCCGATGCAAATCAGATCTCAGAATTATTTAGTTTTGTTAAAACTCGTTTTCCAACACTGGAAGTAGGCGCACATTTTCATGCAAGGCGAGAGGAGAGTCTTGCAAAGATTGAAGCAGCTTATCTGGCGGGTTGCCGTAAATTTGAAGGCGCATTGCTCGGTTATGGCGGTTGTCCATTTGCAAAAGATGATTTGGTCGGTAATATACCTTCAGAGCTGTTGTTGCATTATTTTGGACGAGGAACTGATGCTGAAATAATCGGATTGGAGCATAGCTTCAGACAAATGATTTTGTAGATGGAAAAACTGAATTTTATTAAAGTGCACGTTGAGGGGCATGTGTTCAACTTGACCTTAGCCCGTTCGGATAAAAGAAATGCTTTTAGTCCGACAATGGTGAGCGAAATAGCCTATGCATTGAATCTGGCGAATAGCAATCCTGATGTTCGTTTAGTACAAATAGAGGCTGAAGGTCCGGTGTTCTGTGCTGGTATGGATCTTAAAGCTTTTGAGGACCCTACATTAGATATTGGAAATTCGGCAATTCCCAAGGTTGAAAAGTCACTGGCAGAAATATTTGCCTGTTTAGATAAGCCTTCAATCTGTGTTGTTAGGGGAGATGTTATTGCAGGTGGTTTTTTGATAGCATTATCCTGTACGTATTTATTTGCTCTCCCACATGTACGTTTTTCTTTGCCTGAAGTGAAAATTGGGCTCTTTCCATTTCAGGTGTTGGCGTTGCTTACAGAATATATGCCTGAAAGAAAAGCCATGGATCTCTGTATCAGTGGTCGGTCTTTTTCTGCGGAGGAGGCTTTGAAAAGGGAAATCGTTTATGGCATCCTGGATGCTGAAGAAACAGTATTGATTGAATTGAAAAGGACGATCTTGGAAAATGCTCCCTTGGCCATATCACGGGGTTTTGTAGCACTGCGAAAATTAAAAGAGCAAGATTATGATGATAAGTATAACTTTCTATTGGAGAGCTTGGCGGATTTGCGTAAAACCAATGATTTCAAAGAAGGAATGGATGCAATGCGAAATAAGAGAAAAGCCAACTGGCAAAATAGCTAATTAAAATGATCGAAAACTAGGTCTGCTTGTCAGCGGCGAGAATTCCCAGGGAATGGAGCTAAGAACGATCAGGAGAGCTAGTCCAAACCAGATTAATAATATTTTAAAACGTCGATCGTTTGTATCGGCGTTTTTGCTTTTAAGGGCACCTATTGTTAAGCAGATTGCGGCAATAATCATCATGCTACTGTGCTCCATGCCAAAGAAGCGAATTTGCCTGAGGTGAACTGCTTCGTCAAAATGTTGCAGAAAGTACTGTGTGATGGGGCTCAGTACATAGAGACTAAAACCTAAAAATAGCTGAATATAAAAAGAAATAACCGTAATTTTTACAAGAAATTGATCGGTAGGGGAGAATGGAAGTTCCTTTTTTCTTTTGTAAAAAAAGTTCACGAGACTAATCGTTACTACAATCAATACCTCCCATCTCCATAAAGAATGCATCGCTAGAATGAAAGGATAAATGTAATTCATCATACAGACAAAGATGGTAATAAAATAGATTTAAAGCTATTTTAAGCAATATCATCACATAAAATAAACGAAGGTTTTTCATCAGTTGACTAATCTGTTGTTCAAAGTATGTCATATTTATGTGTATTTCTTGTTTATATAAGTTTTTTATCGTTTTGATTATTAGTTTGTTTTGTATTTTGTTTAACTCTTGGTTAATACTACTATTGCGTGTAATTTGGTATTCATCGGTAAGGTGGAGAATAACGATTAACTAGCCCAAACACACAGTTCAAATGATTGCAAGAACAAAGGTATTTCCTATTGAGTAATCAATACTACTCTTGTATGTTTTGGTTTTGGCTGTTTTTAGCCTCTCTGAGGTGCTGTTTGTTTTTCTCAAGGGGTTTGTGTGGTTTTAATTTATTTAGGCTTAGAATGGGGTTATTTTAGTTTTGGCGGATAGTTGTAATTTGTTCAGTTTTTTAACACGGATAACGCATCTCGTTAAAGTTGCCTTTTGTTTATTATGAATTTCATAATGTATTTAAATAACTATTTGTTTGTCATTGCATTATGTTTATTACATAAATTGAGTGTTTATGTTGTCCTATGCCCGATTGGCGCTATTAAAATAAAGTAATGCCTGAGCGTAAGCAAAGCCCTGCCTGTATTTTTTTTAAAATATTTTTGGAATTATATAAAATTCGTTTCTATATTAGTGTATTAATTAAATAATACAGTAGTATGATTACTATCCAAAATCTAAATTTCAGCTATAGTAAATCAAGGCCACTCTTTCTTCATATGGATCTTGAATTGAAGCAGGGGCATATCTATGGCTTGTTGGGGAAGAATGGTGCTGGTAAATCAACTTTGCTTAAGAATATTGCCGGTTTGGTATATCCTGTTTCGGGGCGAGTTGATGTGCTGGGGCATAACCCTAATCGAAGGGAACCTTCCTTGTTAAGAGAGATTAGTTTTATTCCGGAAGAGTTTTATCTCCCTGCCGTAAAATCGGAACAGTTTCTGAAGGCTAATGCAGGGTTCTACCCCAACTTCGATCAGGTATATTTCGATCAGCTTATTCGTGAGTTCGATATTCCTATTGAGCAAAAATTAGCAAACATGAGTTATGGACAGAAAAAGAAATATATTATTTCTTTCGGTTTAGCGTCTAACACGAAAGTGATCATCATGGATGAGCCAACGAATGGTTTGGATATTCCTTCTAAGGTTCAGTTTCGAAAGATCATGGCTTCTGCCATTACTGACGATCGATGTGTGATTATCTCCACACATCAGGTGCGTGATCTGGATAATCTTATTGATGCTGTTATTTTGCTTGATGATCATAAGGTTGCACTCAATGCTCCGATGCATGTGATTACTGATCGTTTATGCTTTAAAAAAGTAAGAGAATTGCCTTTGGATACACTCTATTCCGAAGAAGGAGTAGGCGGTTTTAATGTTATTCTCCCAAACTCGGCGGTAGAAGATTCGAAACTGGATTTGGAGTTGTTATTTAATGCTGTGTTACAGTGCAAGGAAAAAATTACGGACCTTATTAAACTTGATGAATATGTCAAATCTATTTAATGCTACGCGTTTTTTTGGACT